>JBDKGR010000031.1:0-19151 GCA_039798085.1 Pseudomonadota bacterium | reverse complement strand
TTTGCCGGATTAACCGCCCAAGGGGTCGGGTTGTGGATTGGGTTTCAATCGTTTTTTAACATCGGGGTGAACTTGGGTGCTGTACCGACCAAAGGGCTGACGTTGCCCCTCATGAGTTATGGCGGTTCGGCGATTGTGGCGAATTTGGTTGCCATTGCGATTGTGATGCGGGTTGATGTCGAAAATCGCCGAAAAATGCAGGGAGGGCGATCATGACGGTCACGGTAGCTACGACCACCATGAAATGCGCTCTCATCATGGCAGGGGGAACAGGCGGACATATCTTTCCCGCACTCGCATTGGCGCACGCCCTGCGGGAACAGGGTTGGCGCGTCCACTGGCTGGGCGCACCCGATAGCATGGAAAGCCGACTGATTCCACCCCAAGGTTTTCCGTTGGAGTTGGTGGAATTTTCCGGTGTACGTGGGAAAGGTTGGCACACCTTGCTGAGTCTGCCGCTGCGCTTGCTGCGTGCCTTGTACCAAAGCCGCGCCGTCATCGCCCGCGTGCAGCCGGATGTGCTGATCGGCTTTGGCGGTTACATCACTCTGCCCGCCGGATTGATGGGTGTGGCAATGGGCACACCGCTTTTCTTGCATGAGCAAAATTCGGTAGCCGGTATGGCGAATCGGGTGCTAGCGCGGTTTGCGCAGCAGGTTTTTACGGCTTTTCCCCACGTTTTTCCGCAAGGGCAATGGATTGGCAATCCGCTGCGGCGCGAATTTCTCACGCAATTACCGCCAGCCAAGCGCTATGCCCAGCGCAGTGGTCGGCTGCGGGTGCTGGTGGTGGGTGGCAGTTTGGGGGCGCAGGCGCTCAACACGATGGTTCCGCAAGCCCTTGCTTTAATCGCTCCTGAAAATCGTCCATTGGTTACCCACCAAAGTGGCGAAAAGCAAATCACCGCGCTGCAAGCCAATTACGCTGCCGCCAAGGTGGATGCGACGCTCACGCCCTTTATCGACAACACCGCGCAAGCCTTTGCCGATGCCGATGTGGTGATTTGCCGCGCCGGAGCCAGCACCATCACCGAATTATTGGCAGTGGGAACGGCAGCCGTATTTGTGCCATTCCCCGCTGCGGTGGACGATCACCAAACCCACAACGCCCGCTTGGTGACCGATGCCGGCGGCGGTTGGTTGATTCCTCAAGCCGAACTCACGCCCACCAAATTAGCTGATCTGCTACAAAATTTAGAGCGTACTATGCTTATGAAACGTGCCTTAGCAGCGAAAAACATTGCAAAAATCAATGCGGTTGATGCCTTAATTGCGGCTTGTCAAAAAATATGAAACACCCTATATGAAACACGCTATTCAGAACATTCATTTTGTCGGTATTGGTGGTGCGGGTATGTCGGGCATTGCCGAACTGCTGGTGCGCTTGGGGTATTGCGTATCGGGCTCGGATCAAAGAGATAGCGTTGCTTTGAAGCGACTTGCCGCGCTCGGTGTGCGAACCCATATCGGCCATGCCGCCGAAAATGTGCAAGCCGATACCCATGTCGTCGTGGTGACCAGCGCGGTGAATGAAAGTAATCCCGAAATCAAAGCATCGCGGAAACTGGAAATTCCGGTCGTGCCGCGTGCGGCGATGTTGGCAGAATTGATGCGCACCCGCGAAGGCATTGCGATTGCCGGAACGCACGGAAAAACCACCACCACCAGTTTGGTCGCCAGCGTTTTGCTGCAAGCGGGTTTAGACCCTAGTTTCGCTATCGGTGGACGTTTGCACAGCGCCGGAGCCAACGCCCATTTGGGAGTAGGCAACTGGATGGTGGTGGAAGCGGATGAATCGGATGCGTCGTTTTTGCAATTACCGTTTGTGATGGGCGTGGTCACGAATATCGACGCGGATCACATGGCAACCTACGGGCAGGATTTTGAAAAACTGAAAGCCGCGTTTGCCCAATTTTTGAACAAAATGCCGTTTTATGGCACGGCGATTGTCTGCACCGAAGATGCGCCCGTGCGCAGCATGATGGAGCAAATCGCGCTTCCCGCCCAATCGGTGATCGGTTACGGTTTTCATGAAGGGGCGCACATTCGTGCGATCAACGTCCGTCCTGTGGGGGGGCAAATGCACTTTACCGTGCAGCGTCCGCAGCGAGATGCGATGGACGTGGTGCTGAATTTGGTCGGCAAGCACAATGTGTTGAACGCGCTTGCGGCCATCACCATCGCCATGCAGTTGGGTATTCCCGATGCGCCGGTGTTGCAGGCTTTGCGGGATTTTCAGGGGGTGGGGCGGCGTTTTCAGCGCTGGGGCGATCACCAAAACATCACGATTGTGGATGATTACGGTCACCACCCAACCGAATTGCAAGCGGTGCTGGAAGCGGCGCGTGGAGCTTTTCCGCAGCGGCGTTTGGTGCTGGCGTTTGAACCGCATCGCTACACCCGCACGCGCGATTGCTTTGCCGATTGGATTGCGACCTTCGCCCAATTCGATGCCGTTCTGCTATCCGAGGTGTATGCTGCAAGCGAAGCGCCCATCGCGGGGGCAACAGGGCGCGATTTGGCAAACGCATTAGGCGATCAACAAACACAAGCCTTGTTTGTGGGCGATATGAGCGCCATGCCGCAAGCGATTGTGGATTTTGCCCAAGCCGGCGATGTCGTACTGTGCATGGGTGCTGGCAGCATGGAAAATGTGCCCGCACAGGTGATTCGTTTATTGGAACTGAAACTTTAACTGGAACTGAAACGGAAAAGCGCATCATGAACCAAAAAGTAGCGGTGTTAATGGGCGGAGCGTCGGCGGAGCGGGAGGTGTCGCTCTTATCCGGCGCAGGGGTTTTGCAGGCATTGCGCTCCAAAGGGGTGGATGCCCACGCTTTTGACCCTTCGCAACGGGATATGGCAGAACTCCAGCGCGAGGGTTTTGGTCGTTGCTTTATCGCCCTGCACGGTCGTTGGGGAGAAGATGGTACGGTGCAAGGCGCATTGGAATTGATGGGGATTCCTTATACCGGTTCGGGTGTATTGGCATCTGCCATTGCCACCGATAAGGTCATGACCAAGCGCGTGTGGCGTTCGGAAGGGATTCCGACTCCGCGCTACCAAGTCTGGCACCAAAACACGCCGCTGCCCAATGCCGAAAAACTCGCGGCGCTGGGGTTGCCGTTGATTGTGAAACCTGCGCGGGAAGGGTCTTCGTTGGGTGTCACCAAAGTGATCGATCCGGCGGGTATTCAGCAAGCGATTGATACCGCTGCCGAATTGGATTCGGATGTCTTGTTTGAGGAATGTATTCAGGGTGATGAGGTCACTTGCCCCATTCTGGGTTCCGCCGAAGATTCCCACGCCCTGCCGTTGATTCGCATTCGCGCTCCCGGGGGGAATTACGATTACCAGCACAAGTATTTCACCGACGATACGCAGTACCTTATTCCCTGTGGTTTGCCTGAAGGGGAAGAAGCGGCGATTCAAGCACTGGTTTTGAAGGCCTATCGGGTGCTGGGCTGTCGGGGTTGGGGGCGCATCGACGTGATGATTGATGGAAAAACGCGCCAACCGTATTTATTGGAAATCAACACCTCCCCCGGTATGACGGGGCATTCCTTGGTTCCCATGTCTGCCCGTGCAATGGGTATTTCTTACGAAGACCTGTGCGTGCAATTACTCAACGGGGCGTGCTTGGATTCTGAGGCATTGCCATGCGCGTGAAACTCCCTCGCAATCCATTCCTGGCATTGGATATACGGTTGATGCAGCTTATTACCCGATGGTTGCTGCTGGTGTTCACTTTGGCGGCATTGGTGAGTTTGGCGCGTTGGGTGATGCACTTAACCGTCTTCGATATTCAGCATATCAGCATCTCGGGCAATGTGCAGCACCATACCGAAGCCAGTTTACGATCCCAAATTACCCCCCATTTGAAGGGAACTTTTTTTACCCTTAATTTGAACGAGGTAAAAAATGTTTTTCAAAATGTACCTTGGGTGCGCAGTGCCGTCATACGGCGTGAGTTTCCCAATACCTTGCGGGTTATTTTGCAAGAACACCACGCCGTTGCTTATTGGGGGGCGGACAATGAGCAACGGTTGATTAACAATTATGGTGAAGTATTTGATGCCAATACAGGGGAGCTAGAAGAAGAAACATTGCCCCGTCTGCATGGCCCTGAGGGTCGGGGTTTGGAAGTGTTAAATATGTACTATGCGATCACGCCCTACTTTGATAGAGCGAAAATACCCCTTGATGAATTGGAATTAAGTCAGGGTGGTGGCTGGCGGGTGGTTTTGGATACGGGGGCAGTCGTGGAGCTGGGTCATGGTGAAAAAGCGCAAATCATTCCTAGGGTGCAACAATTTACCGACACCATCCCCTACGTTACAGCCCGTTACACACGCCCCCTGATGGCGTTGGAATATGCGGATTTACGGCATCAAAATGGGTATGCCATCCGGCTATCAGGAATTACTACTACGGCAGTCAAATAATATAACGCAGGGTATCAAATGGCAAAAGAATACAAAGATTTAGTCGTAGGCTTGGATATTGGAACGGCTAAAGTGATGGCGGTGGTTGCCGAAGTGTTGTCCGATGGTGAATTGAAATTGGCAGGTTTGGGAGTCGCTCCCAGTTATGGAATCAAACGCGGGGTGGTGGTCAATATCGAAGCCACTGTGAAAAGCATTCAACACGCTTTGGGCGAAGCCGAGCTCATGGCCGATTGCCGTATCACCCGCGTGTATGCGGGTATTACGGGGAGCCATATTCGAGGCTTCAACTCCAGTGGCATGGTGGCGGTGAAGGATAAAGAAGTTACTTCAATGGATGTAGCACGGGTCGTAGAAACCGCAAAAGCGATCAACATATCGTCCGATCAACGTATTTTGTTGGTAGAACCACAAGAATTTATTATTGACGGGCAGGATGTGAAAGAACCTATCGGTATGAGTGGTATCCGGTTGGAGGCCAAAGTGCATATCGTCACGGGGGCGCAAAGTGCGGCAGAAAATGTGCTCAAATGCGTGCGCCGCTGTGGTTTGGAAGTAGAGCAACTGATGCTCAATCCCTTGGTGAGTAGCTTATCGGTATTGACGCAAGACGAGCGTGAATTGGGGGTAGCTGTGGTTGATATTGGCGCGGGAACCACCGATATTGCGATATTTGCCAATGGCGCGATTCGCCATACCGCCGTCATTCCGATTGCGGGTGATTTAATTACCAGCGATATTGCAATGGCATTGCGCACACCCACGAAGGATGCCGAAGAAATTAAAGTCGCTAGTGGACATGCGAACCAATTATTGGTCGATCCCTCCGAGCAAGTAAGGGTTCCCGGATTGGGAGACCGTATCCCCCGCATGATTAGCCGACAAGCCTTGGCGGGGGTTATCGAGCCGCGTGTAGAAGAAATTTTTGCAATGGTCGCCCAAGTGATTCGAGAATCGGGGTACGAAGAAGTTTTATCGTCGGGTATCGTGCTAACAGGGGGCAGTTGTGCCATGCCCGGAATGCTGGAACTGGCAGAAGATATTTTCTTAAAACCGGTACGTAGGGGCGTGTCTCAATACACCGGAGCTTTATCCGATATGGTGGCGCAACCGCGTGCCGCTACGGTGATGGGGTTGTTAGAAGAAGCACACGCAGCACGCATCCGCAACGTAGGCGTAAAACCCTTTCCTAAAACGAACTCGGTCAAAACCGTATTCGGCTCTTTGAAAGATTGGTTTGTTGGAAACTTTTAAGATGGTTTATGGCAATTTGCGATGAAAATGCTGGTAGTGAAAAAGATTCAAGGAATTCAAGGAGTATGCAATGCCAATCGAATTGATTGATGAAAAAACGTCGTTCAACCAAGGCACCAATATCAAAGTGATTGGCGTGGGCGGCGGCGGGTGTAATGCAGTCGAACACATGATTGCCAGCGGTGTTAGCGGTATTGAATTTATTTGTGCGAATACGGATTCGCAAGTTCTCAAAGGTAGCATAGCAGATCGCAACATTCAGTTGGGTGCTACTGGCTTAGGTGCGGGCGGTAAACCGGAAAAAGGGCGAGAAGCCGCACAAATGGCAGAAGCCGATATTCGCTTTGCGATTGAAGGCGCACAAATGCTCTTCATCACAGCGGGTTTGGGTGGTGGCACGGGGACGGGTGCTGCTCCGGTGGTCGCCAAAATTGCGAAAGAAATGGGAATTTTGACGGTGGGTGTGGTCACCAAGCCTTTCGAGTTTGAAGGCAGCCGTCGCATGGCCAATGCCAATACGGGCTTGACGGAATTGGAGGCGCATGTCGATTCGCTTATCGTGGTATTGAACGATAAGCTCATGGACGTAATGGGGGATGACATCTCTCAAGAAAATGCGTTTGCCCATGCCAATGATGTGTTGAAAAATGCCGTTGGGGGGATTGCCGAAATTATCAATGTTCGCGCGGTGGTGAATGTCGACTTTGAGGATGTTCGCACCGTGATGGGGGAACCCGGACGTGCCATGATGGGCACAGCGATGGCGAGTGGACCGGATCGCTCCCGCATTGCAGCGGAACAAGCCGTGGTGTGTCCTTTGCTCGAAGGCATGGACTTATCGGGTGCGAAGGGTGTTTTGGTCTTGATTACTGCCACGAAAAATTCGCTCAAACTCAAAGAAACGCAGTTGGCGATGAATACCATCCGCGCTTTCGCATCAACCGATGCCCACGTTATTTTTGGCACGGCTTACGACGAATCGTTGAATGAACAAATGCGTGTAACGGTGGTCGGAACCGGCTTAACGGGTCGAAGCGCCACAAACGCACCTCCCGTTCAAGCGGCTGCGGCAGCAACGAATGCTCCTAATGCAAGCAATGCTCCGACTGCGGCTAACAAGATGCAGCAAAGAGCCGACTCACTGTTTCATATTCCACCGCATATTCCGGCGATGGATACCGCCCATACCCTTCCCATCGCACCTGAGCCGACCAATCGTCCAGCGGTTTGGCGACCTACCCGCAATCCAGCCACGCTACCCACTTCCGGTCGAAGTGATCATGGGGCTGAAGATTACGAAGTTCCCGCTTATCTGCGCAAGCGTGTGGAATAGATAAAAGACCGAAAATAAAAGATAGAAAATAAAAAATAGGTAAAAAATAGGTAAAGAATAGGTAGATGTTGTTGTGCTGAAGCAAAGAACCCTTAAATCTCTGACCCGTGCGGTAGGTGTAGGTCTGCACAGTGGCAAACGGGTGGAGCTTACCCTGCGTCCGGCCCAGCCCGACACGGGCATTGTATTTCGGCGGGTAGATTTACCCGAACCCGTGGATATTCCCGTCTCCGCGCTCGCGGTGACCGATACCCGTATGGCATCCACCCTCACCAAGGGGAATGTCAAAGTCCAAACGGTAGAGCACCTCATGTCCGCTTGTGCGGGGTTGGGATTGGATAACCTCTATGTGGACATTACTGCCGAAGAAATCCCGATTTTGGATGGTTCTGCCGCCTCTTTCGTGTTTTTGCTCAAAAGTGCGGGTATTGTTTTTCAAGATTGTCCCAAGCGTTTTATTCGCGTGAAGCGCCCTATTGAAGTCCGCGAAGGGGAAGGTAAAAATCTTAAATGGGCAAAGCTCGAACCCTATAACGGTTACAAGCTGCACTTTGAAATTCTGTTCGACCACCCCGCTGTGGATTCCACCGGACAATATGCCGAGTTTGATATGGGGAGCAACACCTATTCCCGCGATATTGCCCGTGCCCGCACATTCGGTTTTACCAAAGATGTGGAGATGATGCGCCATAACGGACTCGCCCTTGGGGGGGGATTGGATAATGCCATCGTCATGGACGATTACAAAGTGCTAAACCCCGATGGACTGCGTTATGACGATGAATTCGTGAAACACAAGTTGTTGGATGCGATTGGCGATTTGTACTGTATCGGCAAACCGTTGTTGGCCAGTTACCGAGCGTACCGTTCGGGTCACGCCATGAACAATCTGCTCTTGCGGGCATTGTTGCAACAAGCCGATGCGTGGGAAGTGGTCACTTTTGACAACGAACGCCAAGCCCCCAGCGGATTCACCCGCCTTGCACCCGCTTGGTGAAGTTCCCTGAATCACGCCAATTCTTAAACCTGATTAAGGAATAAAAATAAGGCTACTGCTACGCTCAAAGAAGATACATTCTTCAGGAGTTCAGCACCATGAATCAGGTTAAAACCAGCGGCAGCGGGTTCACCAAACAAATGGCTCGTAATATGTTTTACGGGGGTTCGCTTTTTTTCATACTCGTCTTCATCGGGTTGATTTTCGACAGCGAACGAAAAATACCACAGCGCTCCAATGCTGGGGCACTTACGTCCAGTGTGATCGCTGGGAAAAAGCTCTGGGAAACACGCAACTGCATTGGTTGCCACACGCTGCTAGGTGAAGGAGCTTACTTTGCACCTGAACTGGGGAATGTGTACCAACGTCGTGGCCCTGAGTTCATCAAAGCATGGATTAAAGCCCAGCCTACCCATGTTCCGGGTCGTCGCCAAATGCCGCAGTTCAACTTTACCGAAACGCAGCTTGATGACATCGTGGAATTTTTGCGTTGGACAAACGGTATCAATACCGAAAAATGGCCTCCCAACATCGAAGGCTAAACATCAAAGTATGTCCAAAAAAGTAACGCGAATAAGGCAAATAAGGCAAATAAGGCGAATAAGGTAACTCAAATGCAAGCGATAAAACTCAAATATCAATCCCAAAGCGTGGCAAAGTATTACTTTGTCGCCGCTCTGGCTCTATTCACCGCACAAATCGTATTTGGTCTGGCACTGGGTCTGCAATACGTCATTGGTGATTTTTTCTTCCCGTACATTCCGTTTAACCAAGCGCGGATGGTTCACACCAATTTGTTGATCGTTTGGTTGCTTTTTGGATTTATGGGTTCTGCCTATTACTTGGTTCCTGAAGAATCAGAAACCGAACTCTACAGTCCCAAATTGGCGATGGTGTTGTTCTGGGTTTTCCTAACCGCAGGTGCGCTCACCATCGTAGGTTACCTTGCTGTACCCTACGCCAAACTCGCGGAATTAACGGGTAACGATTTACTCCAAACGATGGGTCGAGAGTTTTTAGAACAACCCTTGCCAACCAAAGTAGGCATTGTGATTGTGGCACTCGGCTTTTTGTTCAACATCAGCATGACGGTGCTTCAAGGTCGTAAAACCAGCATTTCATTGGTGCTGCTGATGGGTTTGTGGGGCTTGGCGTTGATGTTCTTATTCAGCTTCGTGAATCCCGACAACTTGGTACGCGACAAAATGTACTGGTGGTTCGTAGTTCACTTGTGGGTTGAAGGTACGTGGGAACTGATTTTGGGTTCTTTGCTTGCCTTTGTGTTGATTAAAACCACTGGCGTGGATCGTGAAGTGATTGATAAATGGTTGTATGTCATCATTGCAATGGCTTTGATTACCGGTATTTTGGGAACGGGTCACCACTTTTTCTTTATCGGTATGCCGGATTATTGGTTGTGGGTTGGCAGCATTTTCTCGGCGATGGAGCCTATCCCCTTCTTCATGATGACCGTATTTGCCTTCAACATGGTGCAACGCCGCCGCCGTGACCATCCCAATCAAGCAGCGTTGCTGTGGGCAGTGGGTTGCTCGGTCGTTGGATTTTTGGGTGCTGGTTTGTGGGGATTCATCCACACATTAAGTCCCGTGAACTATTACACCCACGGTTCACAAGTCACAGCGGCACATGGTCACTTGGCGTTTTACGGTGCTTACGTGTTGGTGGTGATTGCCATGATTAGTTACACCATGCCCATTTTGCGAGGACGCGAGGCAAATAGCCGCCGTGCGCAAAGTTTTGAAATGTGGAGCTTTTGGATTATGACCTTGGGCATGGGCGTGATGGTGCTGGCATTAACCGCTGCGGGTATTGTGCAAGTATGGTTGCAACGGATGCCGACTGAAAATGCAATGTCCTTTATGGCAACGCAAGATCAACTGGTGTTCTTCTACTGGTTGCGCCTTGTGGGTGGTGTAGCGTTCTTGATGGGTTTAATCGTTTATCTGTACAGCTTTTTCGCCAAAGCGGGAACGAATGAAGATGAACTCAATATGCTCGCAGCCCGCCCCCAAACTACTTAAATCAATGAAGGAAAGATGCCATGACAACTGTTCCGTTTTATGCACCACAAGGAGGCGAGTGCGATCTTTTTGAGCGTGCATGGAAGAAACAGTTGCCGCTGCTCATCAAAGGTCCCACGGGTTGCGGAAAAACCCGCTTTGTTGAGCACATGGCAGCCCGTTTGGGGCGACCGCTTATCACCGTTTCGTGCCACGATGATTTGAGTGCATCCGATTTGGTCGGGCGATTTTTGATTGGCAACGGCAACACCGTGTGGTCGGATGGACCTCTGGCGCGTGCCGTGCGCAGTGGTGCTATTTGCTATTTGGATGAAGTCGTGGAAGCACGCAAAGACACAACCGTCGTACTTCACCCTTTAGCCGATGATCGGCGCATTCTTCCCATTGAACGCACGGGCGAGCAATTGCTTGCCGCACCAGAGTTCATGCTGGTGATTTCGTACAACCCCGGTTACCAAAATTTGCTCAAAAGCCTCAAACCCAGCACCCGCCAGCGGTTCGTGGCATTGAGTATGGACTATCCCGCGCCCGAGGTAGAAATCAGCATCGTACAAACTGAAACGGGCATCTCGCTGCAAGCGGCTACGCAACTGGTTCGGTTGGCAAAAGCACTGCGCAATTTGACGGAATACGATTTAGAAGAAACGGCTAGCACCCGCCTGCTGGTATCGGCTGGTCGCTTGATTTCCTCCGGCTTATCAATGCACATTGCTTGCCGCGCCGCCATTATTGATGCGCTCACCGACGATCTTTCAACTGCCCACGCGCTGCATGAGGTCGTGCGTGCATTAGTCGGAGATACGGCGTAATGTCGGCGACAACCGATTTGAAACGGATACAAAAGCTGCGTCAATTCACGCAAGTGGGATTCTTTTTGCTGTTTTTGCTCGCACCAGCATTGGATTTGCTGCGCTTCGATTTGTATAGCACGCAATTGTGGTTTCTAGGGCATCCGTGGTCATTGGGGATTCAAGCGTTCAAAAGTGGAAGTGGAAGTGGCAATAGCGCAACCACCTTGCAAGCCAGTGCAGGCATCATGCTGGGTTTGTTTGTGCCGTTAATCGCTTTTATTGCCGTATTCCTTGGCATTGCCTACCGTTATGGACGTATTTATTGCGGCTGGTTATGCCCTCACTTTTCGGTGGTGGAAATGCTCAATGATGTGTTGCAGCGTGCCTGTGGCAAGTTGAGTTTATGGGATAGCCGCCCCACCCCCCGCGCCCACATCACGCCCAAGCGCCGATGGTGGCCTGTTTTTATCGTGAGTTGCGCCCTCATGGGATTTCTATGGGCAATTACGTTGCTCACCTATTTGTTGCCCCCCAGCGTGATTTGGGGCAATTTATTCAACGGAACACTAACCCCCAATCAGTTGCGTTTTATTGGAATCGGCACCGTGATTCTGACCGCCGATTTTGCCTTTGCCCGCCATTTATTTTGCCGCTTTGGATGCGCAGCGGGCTTGTTTCAAAGTTTGGCTTGGATGGCGAATCCCAAAGGATTGGTCGTTTCCTTTGCCCGCAATCGCGCGAAAGATTGCAAAACCTGCGATCCACCCCGAGGCTCTGCGTGTGATAACTCCTGCCCCATGCGCCTGAAACCCCGCAATATCAAGCGGATGATGTTTTCGTGCGTGCAATGCGGACAATGTCTTAGCGCCTGCGATGAATCGCAACACGCGCAGCAAAAATCCCCGTTGCTGGAATGGAAAATCGATGTTGCCGCATTGCAAGAAACCTTACGCCAACGCCGAAGCGAGCAAGAAAACAAGCTTTAATGGATAAACGCGAATGGAAGAAGTAATTGGACGCTGGTGGCACAACGCCATCACACGATGGGCGCACAAAGGCTATCCCGAAGCCATTGTTCACCTGAGTGACGTTCAAAAATCGATTGGTATTTTATTTCGCTCGGCAGGCGGCGTAGCTACTGTGCGCCTTGCCCCCGCATCCGAACAACGCAGCGGCGGTTCACGCAACTGGTTGCAGCGCTTGGCAGGTAGCGGCGGTCGTGCCGATACCCCGCGTTTGGAGCCGGATGTCTTGGCACTCCCCGCCTCGCTATGTGTGTTCAACGATGCGGTCTTGAATCGGGATTTGTACCTTTGGCTTGCCATTCAATCGGCTTATTTTGAGCATACGGGGGATTGGATTCACGATAACTGCCGCTCCACCGCCCAAGGGCTTACCGATTTTGCAGGGTTTGTCCCCCGCTACGCGCGTTTGCTCAATGCTCACCTTGTCCAGCGTCCGCTGCTTTCCCAATTAAAGGGGGATGCCATCCTTGCCGAAACCTCGGTTCGAGCAGCCTTGCAAGGAAAATACGATAGCACCGCCACCGTGGATGCCCTTACCGTAGATGCGGCATCCGTTGCCCCTGTTTGGTTGTGGATTGGGGCAAGCGATGCGCTGGCGCACCATGCCCCCCGCAACGCCAATCCAGCCGATGGCGAAGATGCCGAGCGCCCCAATGCAACCGCGCACGATAAGCAACGCCGTCGTACCCAACGGGCGCAGGAAAACGATGGACGCGCACCTTTCATCTTGCCGTTTCGTGGAGAGGCGCTGATGTCGTGGAGCGAACTCATCAAAGTCAATCGCAGTACCGATGATGAAGACGATGGCAATGCCGTAGCCGCCGCCAATGATATGGAAAAATTGTCCATTGCACCCGATGGAAAAGCTTTAGCCTCTCGCGTCAAGTTCGATTTGGATTTACCCAGCACCAGCGCCGATGATCTGCCCTTGGGGGCGGGTTTGCGAATGCCCGAATGGGACTATCGCCGTGGTGTGCTGCTCCCCGATCATTGCCTGATCCAAAGAATGGATGTTCGCCAAAGCACGCCCTTCACACCGCCACCCGCTTTGCGCTTAACGGCGCGGCGCGTGCGTCGCCGTCTTGAAACGATGCGGGATGCGCCCCGTATTCAGCATCGGCAAGAGAGTGGTGATTCCATTGATTTGGATGCGTGGGTGCGCTTTACGACCGACCAAATCGGTCACGCCGGAATGCACACCGATAGCCCGCCGATTTATACGCGCCACGCCCGCACCGAGCGCAGTTTGGCAACTTTGTTGCTGGCGGATTTGTCGCTTTCCACCGATGCCTACGCCACCCCCACGGCGAAAGTAATTGAAGTGATTCGGGATGCTTTATTTGTATTCGGGGAAGCGTTATCGGCAGTGGGCGATCCGTTTGCTATGTGGGGTTTCAGTTCGGTTCGCCGCCAGCATATCCGCTTGCAACGCCTGAAAAGTTTTGAGGAAACGTGGAGTGATACCACCCGTTCCCGCGTCGGTTCGATTCGCCCGGGTTACTACACCCGCATGGGCGCTGCGATTCGCTTTTCCAGTAAGGAACTCGCCCAACGCCCCGAACGGCGGCGCTTATTGATGTTGCTAACCGATGGCAAACCCAACGATTTGGATATTTACGAAGGTCGCTACGGAATTGAAGATACACGCCAAGCGATTCACGAAGCACACGCCGCAGGGCTGACACCGTTTTGCGTTACTATCGACGAAGCAGGGCACGACTATCTGCCCTTGCTGTTTGGTCAAAAGGGGTATGCCTTGGTACACCATCCGCAGGATTTGGTGAACCGTCTTACCCAAGCGTGGGCAACGCTGGCACAGTCCTGAATGGAATCACTGCACCGCAGAGCATGAAAATGGACATTGAATCATTTGACATCCCCCGCTATTTATCGGTACTCCCTATGTTCAGCGAGCTATCCGCCCCCGAACGTGAGAGCCTTGCCAAAAACTGCCACCTTCGCCGCTTATCCCGCAGCGATATGATTTTTCGCGTGGGCGAAGAATGCAATGCTTTTTACGTGGTGGTGCTGGGTCAGGTCAAACTTTATATCGCGTCTCCTTCGGGGCAGGAAAAAATCATTGAACTTTTAAGTGCCGGACAAAGTTTTGCAGAGGCGATGATGTTTTTAAGTATGCCCTGCATTGTGAACGCGCAGGCCTTGAGCGATACGCTGGTGCTGTGCGTCACCAAAAAAGCCATATTGGGGGAAATTCAACGCGATTCCCGCTTTTCCTTGCCCATGTTGGCAGGCATTTCCCGACGCTTGCACCGCTTGGTGCGGGATGTAGAAGCTTACACCCTCCACAGCGGAATGCAGCGCTTGATTGGCTATTTACTGCGCGATGTGCAAAGTGAGAATGAAACCACCCAGCAAGGCGTTATCACGGTGTCGTTTCCCGTCAGCAAGGCGACGATTGCATCGCGCTTATCCCTTACACCCGAGTATTTTTCCCGCGTGCTGCACGAGTTGGAAGCGGAAAAACTCATCGAAATCGACAAGCGCGAAATCCGCATTTTGGATGTGCAGCGATTGGCGCAATACGGCTCTCATTAGCATTAAGCCTTGCTTTGGCGTATGCCGATATAGGGTTTCATATAAACCCGCTCGTAAGGCTGCCCTGTCAAACCAATTAAACCAATTAAACCGATTTCATCATCCGATAAATAGCAAGCGGGGTCTTCTTGCCACGCATCGCCCGTGAGCTGCAACGCCCGCACGCGCGTATTGCCACCGCATACATCCAAATAACTGCATTTGCCACACCGCCCTTTGAGGGTACGCGGAACGGCTTTCAAACCAGCCATCAACGGATCGGTGGTATCTTGCCAAATAATAGAAAAAGGGCGATCCCGCACATTGCCCAAATTGTGGTGCCACCAAAACGTATCGGGGTGGACATTGCCCAAGTTGTCGATATTCGCCACATTCACGCCCGAAGAATTGCCGCCCCACTGCGCTAATTTGGCACGCAATGCGGTTAATTCGGTGACCCGTTCAGGAAAGCGACGCTGCATCCAATGCAGCAAATAAACCCCGTCCGCATCGTTATTGCCCGTGACGAATTCTTTGTGGATTCCCGCTTCAATATGTTGCCAGCAGGTATCAAAAATTGCATCCATTGCTTTGCGCGTGGTATCCAAAAACGCATCGCGCCCGCGATTGGTATTGCCGCGCCCCGCATAATTCAAGTGCGAGAGGTAAAACTTATCAATCCCCTCCTCATCCACCAACTGCAACAAGGCGGGCAAATCGTGGGCATTGTCTTGGGTGAGGGTGAACCGCACGCCGATTTTGATACCCGCTTCCCGACACAAGCGAACGCCGCGCAGAGATGCCTCAAACGCACCCTGTTTCCGGCGAAACGTGTCGTGCGTTGCCTGCATTCCATCCAAGCTGATGCCAACGTAATCGAAACCGATGTCGGCAATTTGGCGGATATTGCTTTCGTCAATCAGCGTACCGTTGCTGGACAAACCCACATAAAACCCTTTTTCTTTGGCACTTCGCGCAACCGTGTAAATATCATCGCGCAGCAGCGGCTCACCGCCGGACAAAATGAGAACGGGGACACCAAAGCGGCGCAAATCGTCCATCACGCCTTCCACTTCTGCGGTGCTTAATTCGCCAGCAAAATCTTTATCCGCTGAAATCGAATAACAATGCTTGCACGTCAAATTACAGCGGCGAATGAGATTCCAAATCACCACGGGGCCAGGAGGATTGCGCTTGATTCCCAACGGGGTGGGATGGGCGATTTCTCGCATATATTGGGTAACGCGAAACATATTAGGTGGGCTCCTTTTCTTTGGGCTTGAGGCGCAGTCCGGTTTTTTTCAAAATGCGGGTGCTGTACAGAATGGAGTGGCTTCGCACCCGCGTTCCCAAAAAGCTGGCGATCTGTGCCACTTGCCATTCGACCGCTTCTTGGCTTTTGCCATGCACCATCGCAAACAAGTTGTACGGCCACTGGGGCAAGGCGCGGGGACGGCGGTAGCAGTGGCTCACGAACTCAAAACGCCCCACGGCTTTGCCCAATTCATCGACCCATTCATCCGGCACATCCCACACCGACATTCCGTTAAAACGGTAGCCAATCGCATAATGATTCGGCACAACCCCGATGCGGCGAATAACGCCTCGCTCTTGCAAATACCGCATTCTTTGTAGCACCTCTTCGGGCGCGATGCCGATTTGTTCGGCAATGGCGTGATAAGGGCGCGAAACCAATGGCAAACCCGCTTGCGTTGCCACGATCAGGGCGCGGTCTAGGGCATCGAGCATCATGCTGGTAACTTCAGTTCGACAAAGTATTCGGCTTCTTTGGGAAAGTTGAATACCTTGCATTGCGTCGCGGTTTCGATATGGCGAATCACGCTATCAATCTCCTGCGGCGTTTCGGTGGCGATGACAAACCACATATTGAGTTCATGCGTGCGGGCGTAGTTGTGCGCGATTTGCGGCAGCGCGTTGACCGATTGCGCAATCGCCTCATACCGCGCCGCCGGAGCGTGGAGCGCCGCCAAGGTAAACGCCCCGCCGATGCGTTCGATTTGGTACAGCGGCCCGATGCGCGTCACAACGCCTTCCTCCCGCATACGGGCAAGCCGCGCAATCAAATCCGATTCTTCCAAACCCAAACGCTGGGCGGCTTCTAAATACGGGCGTTCGCAAATTTCCAAACCACCATGTAGCGTGTTAATAATCACTTTATCTACATCATCTATATAATATATATTATCAACTAACATAATTCGCCCCATTTTGTTTGAATCGACGGGAACTAAATAACACGGAGCAAGAATAATCATCCAAACCATTGGATTGAATGAGGGTTGCAATTTCTTTTTTTACGTCGTCTCGATTTTTGCCGTGAATCATGCAAAATAAATTGTATTGCCAATGTGGCAAACGCCGTGGTCGCCGATAACATAAACTCACACGCCCAGTTTCAGCAAGCCGTTTTCCGACTTGGCTGACTACGGTATCAGGAATATCCCATACCACCATCGCATTGGCGGTATAACCCAAATCATGGTGCCGCACTACCACCCCAAAACGTTTAATGATGCTGGCATGAGTAGGATGAGAAGAGGTATTGCACCAACGCTTTAATAAATCCAAAACATATTCTTCAGAACACCCCAACGTGGCAAAAGGACGCGACACCAAGGGCAAGCCTTTTTGGAGCTGCATTACCACCTTGCGCTCCTGCTCATTCAGGGCAATCGGCTGCATGGTGGGGGCGGGCGTGGCGCTATCCGCAGGAATGCAGTGGGACGCGCCATGCACCAAAGAGAATCCCAAGTCGATATGGAATTGCTCTAATAAAGGGAGCACGAGTAGCTTTCCACATAAGCACTGTAGGGCGATTTGGTTAAAAATCGCTTCCAACTTGGCAGGCGTTGCACTGGTGACCACAAACCACAAATTGAAGCCATGTTCACGCTGATAATTGTGGTTCACTTCGGGCAAGGCGCTGATGAAACCCGCCACTTCTTCCATGCGTTCGGGGGGGACTGCCAATGCCGCAAGCGCACTCACGCCCACGGTATGCGGACGAAATACGGCTCCAATGCGGCTAATCAATCCCCGATTTTGCAATGATTGAAAAGTATCAATTAAATGCTCTTCGCTTATTTCAGACTCTCCAAAAACTCCCAAGTCATTGGCTATTTTTTCAAACGGTTTGGAGACTAATGGAAAATCACGCTGGTAATTATTGAGAAGATTAAATTCCAAATCAAATTTAGATTTTTCAAACATAATATGCCCCTTACCGGATTGCATTAAAAACCTATCCGTGCAGCACGGTGGGTAAAGAAAATGCCACTAGGTGCATCTGCGGGTAAAGTGGTTAGTATTTGAAAGTTGGCGGTATCGTACACCACCACGCGATTATCATCCCGTGCCGAAATCCAAACCGATTCGCCGCGTGGCGTAAATTCCAAATGCAATACCGCTTTTCCCGGATTGAGTTGTTTGATAACCGCCCGCTTTTCGGTATCAATAATATCGACATTGGCATTATCGGGAAAAGCAAAATTCACCCACACTTGGCGACCATCGGGACGCGCAATCACAAATACGGGCTGCCCCGCAACGTGGATTCGCGCCACTTCTTGCCATGTTTCGGTATCCAAAACCAGCACCTCGTGCCGACCAATGGCTGGGACATACGCGAATCGCCCCGCCACCGCCCAGCCGCGCAAATGCGGCATTTTGTAAACGGGCAATTTCTCATCGCCCTTACCGTATCGGCTTAAAACGCGCTTCACACCGCGCTCGGGGTGCCATAAATCGATTTGCGCCAAACCGTCTTCGCCAAACAATCCGGCGAGGTAAAAATGTCCATCGGGCGTGATAAATCCATCGTAGGGTTGGTTGCCGATATGCGCAAATTTGGTGATTTGCGGCTGCGCGGGGTTGGAAAAATCGCCAATCCAAATTTCGCCCGCATCAAACAAACTCCACACAAAGCGATTGTTGGGCGCATCGACCAGCCCCACGACCTTGGAACGCAAACCCGCGTTACCGTAAGTAGAAGGCACATCCGCGACCATTTCCAGCGTCTCTGCCGAAAAGATTTTGACTCCGCCCGGCACATAATTTTGGGCAGCGACCCATTTTCCATCCTGCGAAATCGCGCCGCCAATGCTGTTGCCCGCTTGCAGAACGCGCCGCACGATAGCACCTTCCAGCAAATCGACTTTGCTCAATCCCCCATCGCGCCCGAAGACGTAGGCAAAACGCCCATCGCGCGAATACACGACCGAGGCGTGGGACAAATCGCCCAAACCCGTCACACGGGCAATGCCGATGCGCTGGCTGGTATCAACGATTTGCACGCTACCCGTGGCGCGTTCGATGACCACGCCCAAATCCCCCGTTCCACGCAACAAATGGCTGCTACAGCCCGCCAATACTGCGAGTAGCGCTCCTAAAAAGATAGCTTTTATGACTTTTATGATGGCTTTTATGGCTTGTATGGTTTGGGCGGCGTTAATGCGCATAGGGAAATCCTTTTTTCAGATTCGCGGCAATCCATTGCACTTCGGTGGCATTCAAAAAATGCTTCCAAGGCGGCATGGGCGTGCCGGAGATGCCATTCGTAATCACGTATTCAAGGTACTCGGCGGGCTTGTCCTGCAACGCCTCGGGCAACAAGGGCGAACCCAGCCCCCCTTGGAGCGTCATTCCGTGGCAAGAACCGCAATCTTGTCGCACCAGCGTCACCAATTCCGTTTGGCGATGGGTGCTTAATG
>JBDKGR010000030.1:0-19605 GCA_039798085.1 Pseudomonadota bacterium | reverse complement strand
CCGCTAGGAGAAAAACCATTTTTAACAATGTTTTGACTTTCGCATGAACGGCATTCGTGAATAACTTTGTCAATTATCATAGCAATATTAATGTAAAACTAAACATATTTATATTTTACCACTACCAGCGTTTTTTCATGGTTTGCTTACAATCCAAGGGAAGGAGGAATAAGCTATGACAACCACTACTGCACCTATCATCACATTGGACGACGTATTACGGGCGTTGATGGAAACGCGCAACACGATTCAAGCGAATGCAGAAGCAGTACGCATTCGCTTTGAGCAAGAGGCACAAAATCGTCTTGAAGAAAAGCGGCTTCTTGTTGAGGAAGCGCGCCTTCGTGCTGAACGAGAGGCGGAACAAGCCAAAAAACGTACTGAACGAGAAGTTGAACAAGTACGTCTTCGTGCTGAAGAGGCTAAAGAAGAAGCACGCCTTCGTACTGAACGAGAAGCTGAACAAGTACGTCTTCGTGCTGAAGAGGCTAAAGAAGAAGCACGCCTTCGTGCTGAACGAGAGGCGGAACAAGCGCGTCTTCGTGCTGAACGAGAAGCGGAAGCGAAAGCAAGCCGTATGGACTTCGATAAGCGGATGAAAGAACTCTCGAAACAACTGGGTGGTCACGCGAATCGTTTAGGGGAGTTTGTTCAAGAAATGGTGAAGCCCGCTGTGGTTCGTTTATTTCAAGAACGCGGATTACCCGTCCACCAAGTATTGCCCAATATGGAGGGTAAGAGTAAGGACAATCAACCCCAAGTGGAAATTGAAGTTGATTTGGTCGTGGTGAACACCCAAGTATTGATTGCCGTGGAATGCAAATCGCACCTCACCCAAGAAGCAGTTGATGAACATTTGGAGCGTCTTACGTTATTCAAACGCTGTTTTCCACAATTTGCAAACTACGTTGTTCTAGGTGCAGTCGCTGGAATGGTGATGTCCAAAGAAGTAAGCCGCTACGCCCACAAGAATGGATTATTTGTGTTGGCACAATCAGGAAGCAGCATCGAAATCCGCAACCCCAGCGGGTTTGATGCTAAGGAATGGTAATTTTTCAGTAGCCTGTAATAGCATCACAAACTATAACGGGGTAGTGGTCACACCACCCTCATCCACAGCCAATCGTAGGAAGCGCCGGAAGGCGCGAATGATTGAAGAAGAAGCCATTCGCGGCTGCCGCCGCTCCTACAATGTGGCGTTCAACAGAAGGAGTACGTATCCATGCCAACCATCAGTATGTTTTACGGTATTTTGGTCGCCATGTATGCCTTAGACACGCAAAAGCACCACTGGGCACATATCCATGTCCGTTATAACGAGTTCAAAGTGGTCATCGCAATACCCAATGGCGAAGTGTTGGAGGGCGAATTACCCGCTCGGCAAATGAAGTTATTGCAAGCATGGATTGAAATCCACCGCGATGAACTAATGGCGGATTGGTATTTAGCCAGCACGGGACAAACACCATTCAAAATTGATCCACTGCGCTGAGGAATACAATGACTCCCGATATTATTCATGTAAAAACTTTACCCAATTATTGGATTCAAGCAGAATTTCAAAATGGTGAAATTCGACGTTTTGATATGAAGCCTTATTTATCGTATCCCGCATTTTCTAGTTTGAAAGAGAATACTCTTTTCGAGAAAGCCACTGTTTTGCATGGCACCGTAGCGTGGAATGAGGAAATTGATTTATCGCCTGATACGGTTTATTTAGCAGGTCAATCGGTATTCGTGGCTGTGGGAAGGGTGATAAAAGCTGGACGTTAAACCCCGCTAAAACCCCATCGCCCGAATCGACCAGCCCAGCAATTCTGCGGGGCTATTTTTTTGGGTATCGTGTACCGATAGCGTCCATAAGCCCTCGGCACTTTCGCCGATGAGTTGGGCGATGCCAAAGCGAAAACCCGTTATCAACCCCGAACCGCAGCCCACCACCACACCGGTATCGGTAGTGCAGGTGTGGGGAATCGCCAATGTGCTGATCGTCCCGCTGGGGCTATTCAGCGTGATGCGCAAATCCCCCACATGGGTGTGCTTGCTGGTAATGGTTAATTCCACAAACTCCAGTGCGCGAATTCCGGTGTGATTCAAGGCAATCGGGTTATTCGGTGATGTTTGTCCGGTGGCAATTTTTTGGGGTGCTACATTGACCCACGTTTTGGCAGCCGTCACGGCGGCGAACGCATCCGCTGCGCCGTAACCATATTGCGGATTGAATAACAATCCTCCCGCGTTCGTTTTCCAATCGGGATGCGTGGGATCGTTTTGGCGTGCCGTTTGCGTCAGAATCATTCGTACATCACGCCATGTCAATGCCGGATTCGCTTCCAACATCAATGCCACCACCCCCGCGATTTGCGGTGCAGCGCCCGATGTTCCGTTCATGCAGCGCGTGTAATGCGGTTTTCCGAGGTAATCCTCGGGGTTGGTGATGCCGTTGTTGAAACCCGCACCAGCGGTAACATCCGTCGTGCTGAGGGTGTGGGTATCGCAATACTCGCCGCCATACGCGCTAATCAGCACATTGGCTCCCGCTTCTGCATAGACCGAAGCCTTGCCTTGATCGTTCAGTGACGTGACGGCGATTACGCCATAAAAATTGGCTTGTTCATCGTAATCCGAGCGATCACGGGGTGCGCCATTGCCCGCTGCCCACACATAAATAGCACCTTTACCGTCGCGCCCTTGGTTCAATCCGGTGGTGATGGCGTTTTCCCACACCGTTTCAGCGGGTTGGAACGTTCCCAAGGCATCGGTCGCGCCATAACTATTGGTGTAGATATGGTTGCTCCCCATATCCTTTACCAGTGCATTGGCTTGCGTGTAGCTTGTACCCACTTGGAGCAGGTTGTAACCCACTAATTGGGCATCGAACGCTACGCCCACCATCCCCTTGCCATTGTTTCCGACCGCTGCCGCTAGCCCCGCACACGCCGTCCCATGACTGCCAGTACCCGAAGAAGGATCACCATACGCATTGATGCGGTAATCCCAACTCTTGCCGGCAACGATGCGCAAGTCTTCGTGGTAAATATCCAAACCATCGTCCAATACGGCGATTTGAATCCCCTTTCCGGTTGCCAGATTCCATGCGCGTGGCAGATTCAAATCCTCCCCCACCGAACCCGCAACACCCGTATAACCGCGTTGCCCCGTATTGTGCAGATGCCATTGGTCGGGGAATAACGCATCGTTCGGCATCAGCGGCGCAACCGTCCCCGCAGGGCTGGCACTCGCCACGGCATAGACCGATTGCACGGTCACCACCACATTGGTGTAACGCACGCCACCTACGGTAATCGAACGGATGGTCAGTTGTCCGGTAGCGGGGTCAAACGCATCCACGGTGGCGGTGGCGGGCAAGGTCGTATAACGCAGCACTTGCCCGATGCGGATTTGTACACCGTGGTATTCGGTCGTACCCACCTGAACCGCCTCCAAAGTAATCAACCCCGTCGCAGAATTGAAGCTGGCAGCATCGGCATTTTTGATACCCAAACTGCCTGTAACGCCCGCCCATACTGCACAGAGCGCTATGATTTTCTTCACAAATAATCTTTAAAATAATCTTTAAAATAATCTTTATTCTGCCGCAGCCATGCGTTCGCTTTTCCAATAGACATCATCGCCCACACTGCCATCGGGGCGGTAGCGATTCAACACCCGTGCCAACACAAACAGCAAATCGGATAAGCGATTGAGGTATTGGCGTGGCGTTTCTTGGAGCGTTTCTTCGGCTTCCAACGCCACTACTGCGCGTTCGGCACGACGCGCCACCGTGCGGCAGACATGGGCTTGGGAAGCCGCACGGGTTCCCGCCGGCAAAATGAATTCTTGCAAACGCGGCAGATCGGCATTGTGATCCGCCAAGGCTTCGTCCAACGCGAGCACGGCTTCGGGTTTGAGCAATTCAAATCCGGGAATCGACAATTCCCCACCCAAATTGAATAATTGGTGTTGAATCTCCACCAACAAACTGCGCACGGCGGGCGGCATTGCTTCGCACAACAAGAGTCCGATATGGGAATTCAATTCATCCACATCCCCCATTGCGTGAACGCGCAATGCGTTTTTGGAGACGCGGGTGTTATCACCCAATCCGGTGGTTCCGTTATCCCCCGTGCGGGTGGCGATTTGGCTGAGACGATTACCCATTATCATTTCCTTCACTCGATTCGGTACGCACCAAACGCACCCCGTTTACATACGAGGAATTGCCGTTGGGACAACCATTATTGAAATCTACCAGCCACATATAACCAGAATAAAAAGCGTAAGGCGTACACGTCCAGACATTGGAGTTGGGCGTATTCGGGAAGGCTTTGTGGTTGATAGTCGGGCGACCGACATTCAAATCCACCAGCGTGAGCAATTCTTCTTTAGTGGGTAAGCGCCAATCTTTGTTCACCAATTTTTCGGCTTCTTCATAGGTGAAATCTTTGGCTTTTCCGGTGCAACCCATGCCGCCCCATTTTTGTCCGACTTGGCAACGCTGCCATACCAAATTCGTGTCCAAATCCCGAATCTCGGAGCCATTGGCAAGCACTTCGTAGCGGCTATCAATCACACGCGCGGATTCGGCTTTTTCATCGGCGGCACGCTCGTTTTGGGTATGTTGCTTGATTTCTTCGTAGCGGGTCACCATGCCCATGACCGTGCGGCATTTCACTGAAGCGGTGGCACGTTCCATGAATTCGACCAGTTCGGGGTCGGCTTTTGCAGCCGATGGGAGTAAATCAAAATCCATCAACCAATCGGTTGCCGCAACCAGTTGGGGTTCTAATCCGCGTGCCAATTCGGCGTAATCGACATCCCGTATGGTCAGCCATTGTTCTACTTCACGTTTCAACGCGGGCAAGCAACTCACGGTATCGGAAAATTCCAGTAGCAAGGTGCGCAAACGCGCCACACCCGCTTTCTGGATGTCGTTAAGGTTAGCGTTAAGGCTAGATGTGCTAGACATATATTCCATTCCTTTCGGTTTATCCTCCAATGTACCAAAATCATGAAACCCTCTTTCTCTACACCGCTCTCGCTATTGCCACGCATTGCGCAACGCCCCCTCCCATCGGCATTGATTGCCGCTCTGCAAACCCAGTTTCCCGACCAATGTTCCATCGCCCTCGCGGTGCGGGAACAACATGGGCGCGATGAATCTTCCTTCGATGTACCGCCACCCGGCGCGGTCGTCTTTGCCCGCAGCACTGCCGATGTGGTTGCCGTCATCAAACTCGCCGCCCAGTACGATGTACCGGTGATTCCGTTCGGGGCTGGAACTTCGTTGGAAGGGCATTTGCTCGCCGTACAAGGCGGTATCAGCTTGGATGTGGGGCAAATGAACCAAGTCCTCTCCATCAACGCCGAAGATTTATTGGTTACCGTGCAAGCGGGCGTGACGCGCAAGCAGCTCAATGAAGCGGTGAAATCAACCGGATTATTTTTTCCCATTGACCCCGGCGCAGACGCGTCCATCGGCGGCATGACCGCCACCCGCGCCAGTGGCACGAACGCCGTGCGCTACGGCACGATGCGCGAAAACGTATTGGCGCTGGAAGTGGTGACGGCGCAAGGCGACATCATCCGTACCGGAACACAAGCGAAAAAATCCGCAGCGGGTTACGACCTCACGCGCTTGATGGTCGGCAGCGAAGGAACATTGGGCGTGATAACCGAAATCACCGTCAAACTGTATCCCCTACCCGAGGCGGTGATGGCGGCAACCTGCTGCTTTCCCACGCTGGCAGATGCGGTGAATACGACCATGCAAATCATCCAGCTCGGCGTACCGATTGCCCGCTGCGAGTTATTGGATGCCCACACCGTGCGGCTGGTGAATCAGTATTCCAAATTAGGATTGCCCGAAAGTGCGATGCTCCCGATGTTGTTAATGGAATTTCACGGTTCGCCAGCGGGTGTTGCCGAACAAGTCGAAACCGTCCAAGCAATCGCCCACGACAACCACGGCAGTGCCTTTGCATGGGCAGCCACGCCCGAGGAGCGCACCCGCTTGTGGACAGCGCGACACAATGCCTATTTTGCCGGCGTGCAATCCCGCGCGGGCTGCAAAGCGATTACCACCGATGCGTGCGTGCCGATTTCGCGCTTGGCAGAGGCGCTTTTGGATTCGGTCACCGAGGTGCTGGAGGCGGGAATTCCGTATTTCATGGTCGGTCACGTAGGGGATGGAAATTTTCACATGGGGTATTTAATCGACCCGAATATCCCCGCCGAACGCGAAACCGCCGAGCGCTTGAATCACCAACTCGTACAACGCGCCCTGAAACTTGGCGGAACGTGTACGGGCGAACACGGCATAGGGCTGCACAAAATGGAATTTTTAATCGCAGAAACCGGAGAAGGCGCGGTGAACATGATGCGTACCATCAAAAAAGCGCTTGACCCGCAAAATATCCTCAATCCGGGGAAAGTAATTTTACTATAAAATTTATAGCTACTTATGCACGGCTGGCAAGCGTTAGAGGGCGATTTGGCTAAAAATTGTTACGACACAATGTACGCCGCTGCCCCTGTGGAAAGCAGTTTGCCATCGGCACTTAAAAACTCCATGCGGGTGGAAGCGACACGAGAACCGAGGCGTAGTACCTCGGCACGCAGATGAAAACGCTCACCAATGGCGGGGCGTAGGTAGTCGATGCGCAAATCAATCGTACCCAATTTAGCGAAGCGGTGTAAACGCTGGGTGGGGGATTCGTTCATGTGCCGTGCGCCGATAGCCGCCATCACCGCCAAACCACCCATTGCATCCAACGCCGCGCTAATCACGCCGCCGTGCATTCGGTTATGGGCAAAATGCCCAATCAATTCCTTGCGCATGGCGATGTGGGCGGTCACGCTTTCGGGGGTGATGGTGTCGATTTTTAATCCTAGCACGCTGTTGAAGACGATTAACTCTTCAAAAATATGCTTCACCCCATCCGTAAATTCGGGTTCAAACACGGGGATTTATTCCCAGTTCGAGTATTTCACGCAAATACGATCCAACGATTGCCCCGCAGCGCTATCGGCAAATCGAGAAAGATCGCCTTTGAAATCATCAGGGGTTTCATTCCAGAGGCAAGTGCAATACGCCTGTGCCTTGTTTTGACCTTTGATGGGGCTGCGTTCATCGCCACCCTCATAGAGCTTATTGACACGGCTCAAGCACTGGATGTACTGGGGATCGCCTTTGGGAATGGTGACATATTCATCTTGCTGTGCAAAAGTCAGCGTACTGGCTGCCAGCAAACCCAAAGCAGCAATGGTTTTGGTGAAACGGTTCATCAGAATCTCCTTGTAGGTACGTGGCACAAAATTACGAACGTTGCGATCATTGCGATCATTGCGAGTAGTTTTCGCAGTACCAATGCTACCAGTTGTCGATGCTACCCATTTCAAACCTTGGCAAACAAATCGGCAAACGCAATGTCCAACGCCATGCTTTTCAACACCACCGTTTCATCCACCCCAAAAGGATGCAATACCCACAGCCCATCCACACCTTTGCGGTAGCAGTCGGTATGGCGACGTTGCGGGTCGATGATGAGGTATTCCTGCAAAGTTTCGATGGTGCGGTAATGCTCAAATTTCAAACCTCGGTCGTAAGCGGCGGTGCTGGGGGATAGCACTTCGGCAATGAGCGTGGGTTCGGCTTTTACTTTGGAACTTTCAAGGTCTTTTTTGCTGCACGTCACGAAGACATCGGGGTAAAAATACGCATCGGCTTTTTCAACGTGCAAACGCATATCGGACGCATAAGTGCGACACGGGCTGCTACGTAAATGATAGTGCAGTGCTGCATGAAGATTGCCACTCACGGTAACGTGCTTATCTTCAGACGCATCCCGTAAAAATAACTCGCCCGCAACAAACTCGTGGCGCTCAACTTGCTCCTCCTCCCATGCAAGGTAATCAGAGGATGTGAAAACGGGTTGGTGTGCGGGGTTTGCCATAGCGCAGTAATCTATCATGGCTCTATCATGGCAAAAGAAAAATCCCAAAAAACCCTTTTCACCTGCTCCGAATGCGGCGGCATCACCCCCAAATGGCTCGGCAAATGTCCGCATTGCAATGCGTGGAATACGCTCATTGAATCGGTTGCAGAATCGGCGGGGACTAGCAAAAATCGTTACAGCGGGCAATTTCAAGCACTGGCAAAAACGGCGGAAGTCACGGTGCTGGCGGATATTGAAGCCAGCGACATCGACCGCACTCCCACCGGACACGATGAGCTTGACCGTGTGCTGGGCGGCGGCATCGTGGAAGGCGCGGTGGTGCTGATTGGTGGCGATCCGGGTATCGGTAAATCGACGCTGCTTTTGCAAGCGCTGGATTCTTTGCAGCGCAGCGGGCAAACCACGCTCTACGTGACGGGCGAGGAAAGCGGTGCGCAAGTCGCGCTGCGTTCGCGGCGGCTGGGGCTGCACGGCTCACAGGTGAAGGTGTTGGCGGAAATTCAGCTCGACAAAATCCTTGCCACCATCGACCAAATCAAACCCAACGTGGCGGTGATTGATTCGATTCAAACCGTGTATTCCGACCAACTCACCTCCGCGCCCGGGTCGGTAGCGCAGGTGCGGGAATGTGCGGCGCATTTAACGCGCTGCGCCAAATCCAGCGGCACGGCGATTGTGCTGGTGGGGCACGTTACCAAAGAAGGCGCGCTCGCAGGCCCGCGCGTGTTGGAACACATGGTGGACACCGTGCTGTACTTTGAAGGCGATACGCACAGCAGCTTCCGGTTGGTGCGGGCGATTAAAAACCGTTTTGGTGCGGTGAACGAAATCGGCGTGTTTGCGATGACCGAAAAAGGGCTGAAAGGCGTGAGCAACCCCAGTGCGATCTTTTTGAGTCAGCATGGAGAACCCGTCCCCGGAAGCTGCGTCATGGTCACGCTGGAAGGCACACGCCCGCTGTTGGTGGAAATTCAGGCGCTGGTCGATGGCGGTGGTGCGAATCCACGGCGTTTGAGCGTGGGGCTCGACCGCGACCGCCTCGCCATGCTCTTAGCCGTGCTGCACCGCCATGCAGGGGTGGCGTGTATGGATCAGGATGTGTTTGTGAACGCGGTCGGCGGCGTAAAAATCAACGAGCCAGCGGCGGATTTGGCGGTGCTATTGTCGATTACGTCGTCGTTGCGCGGCAAAGCATTGCCCAAAGGATTTTTTGCGTTTGGAGAAATCGGCCTCGCCGGAGAAGTCCGCCCTGCCCCGCGCGGACAAGAGCGCTTGAAGGAAGCGGCAAAACTGGGATTTAGCATCGCCATCGTCCCAAAGGCAAACGTACCCAAAAACCTACAAAGCAAAGATTACGAAGGCTTAACCATTCACCCCGTGGAGCGTGTCGAACAGGCGATGGAGATTGTGCGGGGGTTGGGGTGAAATACAAAATACGGACAAAAGCCGTACAATAATGAATTCTCCTTCATGAACAAGGATTGCCTCATGGAAGCTACCCTATCCACACGTACCAAATTTCATCAGGCGCGGATGGAATTCAAAACTACCCCCGATACCAAAGAGCTGTTAAGCCGTGCCGCTGCAATGGATGGTCTGGATTTAACCGCCTTCGTGCTGGGTTCTGCCATTGAAAAAGCCCGTCGGGTACTCACGGAACACGCCCATATCGCCCTCAGCCAACAAGGTCAGGCAGCATTGGTGCAACTGATTCAGACACAACCTCAGCCCACGCAAGCGATGAAAGAATTGATGGCATTGCCGGATTTCGTATAACGATTGTGCTTTCGATTTACAACCCAGCGGTGTCATATCAAGGACAAAAAAAGTTTGACTGCGGCAACACCGTGATGAACGCCTTTGTGCAAAAAAGCCTGAAACCGCAAGTCACCAAAAATTTGAGTGTTGCCTATGTGCTAACCGACAAGGCAAACGACAATCGCTTTGTCGGGTTTTACACGATTGCCCAGCACATGGTGGATGTGTCTCTGCTTTCTGCGATGCAGCTTGGTTCGTTGCCACGCAAAATCCCTTGCACGCGCTTGATTATGCTGGGGGTGGATAAGCGCTACCAACGTCAGCAACTGGGATTGCGGTTAATGAAACACGCTTTGCAGCTCACCCGCTCGGTGTCGGCGCAAATCGGCAGTTTTGGGATGTACTTGGATGCAGATGCCGAAGCCGTGGCGTTCTACCAGCGGTTGGGATTCGCTCTTTTGGAAGGGAATCAATCACCCCAACCATCACCCATGTTCCTGCCATTGAGCGCGATGGTGTAGATTTTTAGTGTCGATTGGTGCGGCTGGCGGGGATCGAACCCACGACCCTTGGCTTCGGAGGCCAATACTCTATCCACTGAGCTACAGCCGCACAATCTTACGAACCCGCTATTCTAAACCGCGAAACCGCATTACCAGCGTGGGCGAATCAGCATCGGCACAAATTGCCACAGATACAAACCTGTCGCAGCAATCCACAACAAGCCCGCCATGTGGATAAGCGGTGTACTCCATGTGGGCACAATAATCGCCCACAACCGCAATGCGACCGCTGCCAGCATCAACCAATAACCCGTCTGAATCCGCTTATCCGCCACCAAAGGACGACCCAAATGCCCTAGTGCCGTGCGCGTTGCCATGCCGATGATGAGAACGGAAAATCCCGCCATCGCCATCACATGAACGGGTAACATGCGCGGTATATCCACACCCATTGCCGATAACGCCGTCAGCAGCAAACCCATGCCAATTCCGGCATAACCTGTGTACAAAATCCATAAAAGGGCGTTGGAACGAATCGCCAACGGCTTCCAACTTATCCATTGAAAAATGGCGATAGCGCCCGCCAGTCCTGCACCAGCAGCTACCAAAAACATAGCATTCAGCAGCAAACCGAGAATCGCCACCGCGCAAGCACCCAGCTGAACCCAACCCGTTTCGGTGTGCTTGGGAATATTCAAATTGGGGGTAGCACGCATGGCAAAAAAGGGCAGCACCCGCCGTGCAATCAGCAGCGCAATCATCGCCATCACGGTCATGCCTGCGTTAAACGATTGCATCAACCACGCGTAATCGCCTTCACGCGCGACGTATAGGTACAACCCATCCATCACGCCCAACATCAGCAGCAAACCCGGAACCGCGTAATTGCGGGTGTTTTTTGAACGAACCACTGCCCGCATCATCGCCACCGCAGCCAGCGTGAAAAAAGCCAGTTCCGAACAACTGGCCCATAAAAAATACAACGTATTAGGTATTAAAAACCCAACACGGGCTACCAACCACAGCACCAGTGCGAAGGCGAGAGCCTTCCCATGCAGCGGGTTGATTCCTGTCCAATTCGTGCCAGCGGTCATTAAAAAACCGACGGCAATCGTACCGATAAATCCCCACAGCATTTCATGGGCGTGCCATGCGATTCCACCCAATGGAGCAATCAGCACGCTCGGAACGTACACCCATAGCACCACGGCAATCAACGCCCATGCCATGCCCGCCATATAGAGCGGACGAAAACCCAGTTCTAAAAAGGCATTCAGACTGGGTGCAGTAGAGCGGGAACGAGGCTCATGAAGCTGGTGTAGGGGAGTGGTTGCCATGACAAAAATAAAAAAAATGAAATTAAAGATACATAAATTATGTTTCTTATTTCAATCCCTTGTTACCAGTGCCTTATTACCAGTTGGCTTCCCGCTCAGGTGATGCGCTAATTTTATGGATGGATAAATCGGCTCCATCGTATTCTTCTTCTTGGCTTAAACGCAGACCCACAACCGCTTTCAGCGTTCCATAAACCAAAACGCCAGCCAATACGGCCCATGCCACGCCCATCGCCGTTCCAATGAGTTGTGCGGTAAAAGATACGCCCCCCAATCCGCCGAATGCCTTGCTACCAAAAATACCCGCTGCCAAGCCCCCTAGCGTGCCACACAAGCCATGCAAAGGCCATACGCCTAGGACATCATCAATCTTCCATTTATTTTGCGTAGCGGTGAACATCACCACAAAGACCGTACCCGCCATCGCGCCCACCACCAATGCGCCAATGGGGTGCATCAAGTCCGACCCCGCACACACCGCCACCAAACCCGCCAGAGGGCCGTTATGCACGAAACCGGGGTCATTCTTACCCGCTACCAGCGCTGCCAACGTACCGCCCACCATCGCCATCAAGGAATTGACAGCAACCAGACCCGAAATTTTGTCCAAGGTTTGTGCGCTCATCACGTTAAAGCCGAACCAACCCACGCTCAAAATCCACGCGCCCAATGCCAAAAAGGGAATGCTAGAGGGAGGATGGGCAGAAATTGCGCCGTCTTTGCGATAACGGTTGCTGCGTGCGCCTAAAAAAATGGCGGCTGGTAATGCAATCCACCCCCCCACCGCATGAACGACGACGCTACCCGCGAGATCGTGGAATTCTTCGCCTGTTAAGGCTTTAATCCATGCTTGCACACCAAAATGCTGATTCCAAACGATGCCTTCAAAGAAAGGGTAAAAGAATCCCACAATCACGGCAGTAGCGATAAGCTGTGGCCAAAAGCGTGCTCGCTCTGCAATCCCCCCCGAAATGATGGCGGGAATCGCCGCTGCAAAAGTCAATAAGAAAAAGAATTTCACCAATTCGTAACCGTTTTTAGCGGCTAGGACTTCGGCTCCCACAAAAAAACTGGTTCCATACGCCACGCCATAGCCCACTAAAAAGTACACTACGGTGGAAACCGAGAAATCCACCAGAATTTTGACCAGCGCATTCACTTGGTTTTTACGGCGTACCGTACCCAATTCTAAAAATGCAAATCCAGCGTGCATAGCAAGAACCATAATGCCGCCAAGAAGAATGAACAAAGCGTCTGCGCCCTGTTTTAGTGCTTCCATACCAACCTCTTTCAATGAAATGTGATGTCAATGGGATAAACGTGAATTTTTGGTGCAGTTTTCCAGCATTTCTGCCATAAAACTGCGATACGCACCAAAATCAAGCAAAATTCACGCCAAAGAGGTACTAAAGAAGCGATGAAGGCAACGGCAAAGGCAACGGTAAAGCTAAAGGTTTTCAAAAGTGCTGAAAAGGGCTAAAAAGGGATTCAATGTCCTAAAAAGTTATCCTATGCTTTTTTACTTTCATAACTCTTTAAGAGATAGTAGTAGTAGATAAGCATCACACAAAACTGTGGATAAGCCATTTTTTTTGAAAAAAATCAATGGTTTACAGTAGGTGAATTGCTGTGCATAACTGCGTAACAAGCCTGTGGATGAATGTGGATAATTTTTCACTTTTCACTTTCCCTGTTGATAACTACCCACTTATCCTATAACTATCCACAGACTTATTCACAGGTCTTTTCATCCCATCGGGGTGATTGACGACCTCTAACAGCGCTGCGGTTTCGGCATCGGGGATGCCATCGTGCTTGCTGGGGCGGTATTTCATTTGGAAGGCAGCAATGACGTTGCGGGTCGCAATATCGAATACCCCATTTTGGGGCACATAAAAACCGTGATCGGCGAGTTGTTCTTGAAACCACGCCATGTTGGGGATGGCTTTTTTATGCGCTAACCAACGTTCATTCACCATTTGCGGGTTGGGCCAACCGATGATTCCGGCATCGGCAAGCTGTTTCCAAGGAAACAGGGGACCGGGGTCTTGTTTGTTTTGGGGTTGAATATCGCTATGACCCACAATACGATCGGGACTTATTTTATGGCGTGCAGCAATATCCCGAATCAAGGCAATCACGGCATTGATTTGGGATGGGGGGTAGGGGGTGAATGCTTCCCCCTTCGCGGTTTTAATCCACCCTGCATTGACAATTTCGATGCCGATTGAACTGGAATTGATGTGGGTATGCCCCTTCCAATAACTGGGGCCGGCGTGCCAAGCGCGTTGGGATTCCTCTACCAACTGGTAAATTTTGACAGGTTGGTCACGCACCAAATAATGGCTGGAAACAGGACGACTAGAGGTTTGTGTGAGTGCCCGCAGTGCCCTATCAAAATCACTGACCGTATAGTGCAGCACAATATGCAAAACGCGGCTATCTTGATTCTCTGATGTATAGCTTTTATCAATGGGCAGTCTAGGGCGTGTCGAGTTTGAGGGCGTGCCAGTCAGCGGTGTAGCCGGTATCGAATAGGTTGATGCTGGCACGGAAGTTCCGGGGTTTACTGCATCCACCGAATTGGCACACGCACCCAAGAGCAACACCGTAGAAATTGAGAGGAAGCAGTTTACTGACAGGGAAAAGTATTGCATATTCATGGACGGTGTGGTGTGTTTGTCTAATTCTCTAATTGTTTAATTGTTTAATTGTTTAATTGTTTAATTGTTGTGGGGTATTTTGATGCGAATTTTTATGCGAATGTTGATCAGGATATGGTTCATTGTGGGGTTTGGTGTACTTATCTCCAGCCAAGCCCACGCTGCTAATCTCCGAATTCCAGTCGGAGATTCTCATAATTGCGTGGCATTGAGTGATGGTACGGCACAGTGTTGGGGGAACAATGCCAGTGGCCAGTTGGGGAATGGCAGTACCCTTCAAAGTGCTATCCCGGTCGTAGTAAATGGGTTGAATGGATTGAATAATATCCAAAAGATTTCCACAGGTTACTACCATACGTGTGCTTTATCGAACACAGGTTTGGCATCTTGCTGGGGGTCTAATAATTTTGGTCAGTTGGGTCGGAGCAACAATCTGGTAACCACGAACATTATCGGGAATGTGGTTTCGCTTTCTGCGGGAGGTTTTCATACCTGTGCGGCATTGACCGATGGGACGGTTTGGTGTTGGGGGAATAACACCAATGGTCAGTTAGGAAATGGAACGTGGGTTCATAGTTCGATTCCCGTGGTGGTGAAGGGAATCAACAATGCGATTGCGGTATCGGCTGGAACCTACCATTCTTGTGCGCTGCTGCATACGGGAGCGGTGCAATGTTGGGGAAATAACGATACAGGACAGATAGGGAATGGCAGCACAGGCGGGGATATTTCCCAACCCGTGGCTGTTTCGGGTATCAGCATCGCTATGGCCATTGCCGCAGGTCGTGACCACAGTTGTGCCGTGATGGTCAATGGTTCTGTGCAATGTTGGGGTTCGGATACGTTGGGGCAACTGGGCAATGGTTTGTCAGCCGCTAGCGCCAGTCCGGTGACCGTTGTCGGCATTCCCAATGCCAAAACGATTGCAGCGGGAGCCAGTCACACTTGCATCACGTCGTTTGCTGGTTCTGTGCAATGTTGGGGCGCGAATCAATACGGGCAACTGGGCAATGGCGGCACAACCGATAGCAATAGCCCTACTTTGATGAAAGATGTTCTCAATGCTATCTATGTGATAGCGGGTTATTACCATTCTTGTGCCGTACTCGCTGGTGGTGGTGTGCAGTGTTCGGGTGAAAATACCTACGGTCAGCTCGGCAATGGCACGAACACCGATAGTTGGATCGCCCAATCGGTTGTCTCTGCCAATTCACGCAGTGCGCAAACGGTGCAAGATTTATTTAGCTGGAAAATACCCGCCAAACTCTCTGCCTTGAATCTGACGGGGGCTAGCACCTTGCAAAGTTCGGGTAGTTTGCCCTTTGTTGCCAAAGCCGTGTATACCGACAACATCAGCCGCATCGTGCCCGTGGTGTGGCGCAGTTCCAACCCCCAAGTTGCCAGTGTGAGTGCCGCAGGGATATTGACCGCCGGTTTGGTCGCGGTGGATACGCCCATCACCCTGAGCGCAAGTTTTACCGAAAACGGTGTGACCGTCCAAGCGAGCATACCCGTCACCATTACCGCCACCCCCGTGGCATTGAGTGGCTTGGAATTTGTGGCTGCGAAAGATAGCGTGCAATCAGGCGGTCAAATGCGTTTGGCGTTGAATGCCGTGTATTCGGATGGTTCCAGCAAAGCGGTTCTTGCCAATAGTTATGCTTTATCCAATGCCAGTTTGGGTTCTATCAACGCAGCGCGTGGGGTGTTGACATTGGCTACGGTCACGACCGATACCCCTCTCACCGTGACAGCCCATTACACCGAGCGGGGTGTGAACCAATCTGCCAGTACGACAATGACCATTGTGGCGGCTCCCGCAACGCTTTCTCGTATGACCTTGGTCGGTACGCAAACCACGTTGATGGCGGGAGATAGTTTGAATTTATCTGCACAAGGGCTTTACAGTGATGGTTCGCGCAAAATCGTGAATGCTACTTGGCAGGTATCGGGGACAGCCGCTACCATTTCCAGTAGCGGTGTCTTGACCGCAAAGAGCATGATGGAAGAGAGCAATGTCATCGTCACTGCGAGTTATACGAATCCGCTAGGGGTTACGGTAAACGCTGAATTTTTGGTGCTGATTAAATCAACGCTACAAACTCCAGCCCCCCCTATTCCGATTTATGCGGAAGTAGAAACAACGGGTCTGCATTCCGATTTTGGTCTTTCACTTTGGAGTACCTTAAATATGAGTTCCATAACGACGACGAATACGGCTACGGCTACGGCGACAACCCCCCGCGCGGCAGCGGCACCGACTAGCTACAAAATGTTTGTTGCGGCGTTGGTTCCGGGGGGCAGTCTGGTGACCAGCCCCACATTGTTCTTCTTGAACCGCAGTGCGCAGTGGGAGCTGGCGAGTTTTCCCCTACCAGAATACCTTTCCAATGTGGCCGATAACAGCACCCAGTGGATTGAGCTTTTTGACCATTTGGATTCCAATATCATCAAAGGAACCCAATTTTTTGTGGGTTATGGCATTACCGATACCGAGATGATTGAATCGGGTCGTTTTCAAATGGTGTATCAACTGCAATGAATTTACCGACTTCTTTTACTTACCCAACCAACCAACTTCGTATCCACCAGTTTTCTGCGCTCGAATCGGGTGCGGCGCTGATTGTGCTGGGTGCGGTGCATGGCAGCGAAATTTGCGGCCCCCGCGCCATTGAACGCATCGTGCAGGAATTGGATTCTGGCGCGTTGCAGCTAACGCGGGGGCGTGTGACCTTCGTTCCAGTTACCAACCCGCTGGCGTACCAAAAAGGGCAGCGCAACGGCGACCGTAATTTGAACCGCAATTTGCGCCCCACCGCCACCCCCCAAGATTACGAAGATCATATTGCCAACGTGCTGTATCCCTTACTGGGTGCGCATGACGTGCTATTAGATTTGCATTCCTTCCAATCGCAGGGCGAACCGTTTGCGATGCTGGGGCCTATCAATAACACGGGTTCTTTAGAGCCGTTTACCCACGCAGCAGAAGAGCAAGCCTTGGTTTTGCGATTGGGCGTTCGGCGCATTATGGAAGGTTGGTTAAGCACGTATGCCGAGGGCGTAAAAGAACGTATGCGCCGCACCCAAAACGCCAGTGCCAGCGAACGCGCCCAGCTCCTTAGCACCGACCCCAGCTATGGCATCGGCACGACCGAAACCATGCGCAGCCAAGGCGGATACGCGATCACGCTGGAATGCGGCAACCACGCCGACCCCGCCGCATTGGAAGTGGCGTATCGTGGCATTCGCAACACTTTGGCACACTTGGGGCTGGTGGACGATGCTCCGCCCGCTGTGCAATCTGCACCCGAATTTTTGCGCCTCGCCCAAGTGATTGACCGTTTGCACGTTGATGACACATTTGCCAAAGCATGGTCAAGCTACGACCCGCTGCGGGCGGGCGATGTCATCGGTACGCGCCACGATGGAACGCCCGTCGTTGCGCCAGCGGATGGGTATATCGTCTTTCCCAATTCGACCACAACCGTCGGCAATGAATGGTTTTACTTTGCCCAGCCGAGTACGCGGGATTTAGGTACTTGAAAAACTATTGCATTAGATGCTATAGTTAGCGGCAAATGTACAGTAAACGAGTTTTCAAAACCAAGACATTTGACCGCTGGGTCAAAAAACTGATTCCCGATCATTTACTTTGTGCAGCAGCGCAAGAAATTATTCAGGGGAACTTTGATGCCGATTTGGGCGGTGGCGTTTGCAAAAAAAAAGAATCGCCTTATCAGGTCAAGGTAAGAGCGGTTCAACCAGAACACTGGTGGCAAAAAAGCACAAGCTAGCTGTCTTTTTCCTTGTGGGACGGGAAAAAAGTGATCCCGGAAGCGACTTTTCATCGGCGGAAGAAGCAGCGGCAAAAATCGTAGCAAAAGGTCTTCAGGCTGCGGATCAGGTGCAACTGGAAAAACTCAAACAAGACGGAATCCTCAAGGAGATTTGCAATGCCTAAATCAACGGAATCTCATCGGGTGCTTGGCGAATTGCTCGAAACAGCAGCGGATTTAAGCGCTTATGGTTTGTTGTCCAAACCCGATATGGTTCGCATGAATCTTGTGTGTAAACAGCTTCCCGCTTACACCCCCGATAAGGTGGTAGCAATCCGCACCAATCTTGCAAAAGTCAGTCAATCGGTTTTTGCATCGTTATTGAATGTGAGCGTTTCTACGGTACAAAAATGGGAATCCCCCACCGCAGAAAAACGCCCCAGCGGTGCAGCCGCCAAGCTGCTCCAACTGGTTGAAAGCAAAGGCATTCAGGTTTTGATGCCATAACTCACCCCCGCTGTTGATTCAACTCCAATAACCTTCTCAAAATTTCCTCATCCGGCATGGCGGGTGAATAATCTGTCCAGCCATACGCGGCGGCAACGGCGGCATCCAGTTTTTGGTGGATGCTGGTGAGCCATTGGGGACGTTGGTTGTACAGGTTGGTTAGCGTGCGCTTTTTCAGTTCGACTTCGTGTCCGGCTTTGGCGACGGGGCGGGCGGGGAAGCCGGCTTCGATTTCTTCGGGCGTTTGCACCCAGTTCACCCATTGCGGCGGATTGAGCCAGTTATTGCGGATTGCGTTTAATTCTTGGGCGGCTAGAACCACCCCCGCCCCCTCCTTGCCAAGGAGGGGAGGAATACCCGTAGCGCATCTGCTGTCTTGTTCCCCTCCTTTTGAAGGAGGGGTTAGGGGTGGTTTTTCATAATAGCCGGATGGAAACGGAAAAGTTTCAAATGTCGTAGTCGGCGTGTAGCGCGGGTCGTTGCCAACGCCTAACCATGTGCAAAGTTGCAGCGACCATAATTCATGAAACCGTGAATGCAAAATACCAAAAGTTATATCGTCATCGCGTGCGATGGCAACCGTCGCGCTATCGGGCAAAACTGCGCAATCCATCCAAACGAATAAGCGATATTTGGAAACGCGGGGGGTAATGATGAAACGCTGGTGATTTTTCAAAGCTTCGCGTAAATCAGGGCGCGCTCTTTGATGTATCCACCATTTTTCATTGGTGTGCTTTTCCCGCGTTCCTGTTCGGTCGGGTTTAATCGTTTCCTGCGCATATTGAAAAGGTAATTCATAAAGCGCAGCCTGCTCTTTAGGCATATTTACACCAAAATCAACAATCCACGTATCAGAAGGACGGCGGGTAATATCCATGCCGTTGCACCAAGGGCGCACTACTTCGCTATTCGGTTTTCCGTTTGGATTGGGTTGCTTTAACCATTCGCGGGCAATTTCTCCTGCAATATCAAAAGCACCGTTTTTTTGCGTGCCGATAAAAGCAATACCCGCATTTTCAGTTAATCGTTTGGCGGCGGTTAAATTCAAACCGCTGGTTAAATCGGCATGAATACTTTCAACCGCATTTCCATTTAATACCGTT
>JBDKGR010000029.1:0-19789 GCA_039798085.1 Pseudomonadota bacterium | reverse complement strand
TAATCGCACCCCCGATGGCGAGAAGCGAGAGTGATAAAAAATGGGTGAATAAATTGAGCCAATCGGCAATAGAAAAATGCAAAATCATAAACTTTGGGTTACCGTTGGATTAGGTTAATTTCCGATATGCCCACCACCAAGCGCCACCGCCCAGCACCAGCAACACCGCAGCCAGCGGAATACGCAATAGCGCCGTAGCGATAAAGCTAGCCACCAGAAAAAACCAGCACGCCACCTGCCCCATCGCATTATTTTTCAGGCTGGCGGTGAGTTTCAATCCGGTTGCGGCGATCAATCCGGCGGATACGGCGCTCATGCCGCGCAATGCGCCTTGCATGACGGGCGTATCCGCAAAACCACCCAGCAAAGCAGCAAGCGCAATGACGATAAGCAATGGGAATAGCAACATCCCCGCCAAGGCCGCCATTGCGCCGCTGAATCCAAAATAACGATCGCCGATGATGAGCGACAAATTCACCACATTCGGGCCGGGCAAAATTTGCGCGACTGCCCAATCTTCTAAAAACTCTTCCGGTGTGAGCCAGCGCTTCTTTTCCACCAATTCGCGTTGCGCGATCGCCACCACACCACCAAAACCTTGGAGCGCGAGCTGGGAAAAAGAAATAAACAAATCAGCCCGCGATTGGGGTAATAAGTGGGTATTTATCGTGTTCATCGGCATAATGGTACGTCTATGAACTTACGAAACGCTGTATACCAGTTGTACGCTACTGCAACCGTATCGCTTGGTTATGACCCGTCATCAATCCGCAACCGGAACCAAAAACTCGCGGCTGATGTGCAAACCTAAATCATTGACCCGATCCAAAAATTGGGTGAGATACGCGTGCAATCCGGTGGCTAGAATTTCGTCGATGCGTCCGTATTGCAGCTCGGCACGCAATTTACCCGCGCGGCGCAGTGTTTCGCTTTGGGGGTTGCTGGTGACTAGCTCCAGATTACTGACCACTTGGTTCAAGCTCGCGTGCAAGGAACGTGGCATATCAGGACGCAAAATCAACAATTCAGCAACACGTTCGGGTTTGATAACGTCGCGGTACACCTTGCGATAAATCTCAAAGCCCGATACGCTGCGCAAAATCGCGCTCCAGTGGTAAAAATCGTATTCTTGGTCTTTCTCGCTGGCGTTGCCGTAAAAATCGGTTTCCACCGCGTGGAATTTCACATCCACTAAACGGGCGGTGTTGTCGGAACGCTCCAAAAAAGTGCCTAAACGCATAAAGTGCAGCGATTCATCCATCAACATGGTGCCCAAGGTCACACCACGCGATAGGTGCGAACGGAATTTCACCCATTCAAAAAATTGTGCGGGGTCTCGTTCCAATTCACCCACTTTAATCATGCGCTTCAATTCCAACCATGTTTGATTTTGGGTTTCCCACACCTCGGTGGTCAGCGTGCCACGTACCGCGCGGGCATTTTCCCGTGCTGCCGCTAAACACGACAAAATACTGGACGGATTGCTTTCATCACGCACCATAAAATCCATTACATCGCGGGCGTTAATCGCTCCATAACGGGTTTGGTAATTGGAAGTCAATTCGCTAATAGAAAGCAAACCCTGCCAACCCACTTGCGCCACCGCATCCGATTGGGGCAATAGCGAGGCTTGGTAATTCACATCCAACATCCGCGCGGTGTTTTCCGCACGTTCGGTATAACGCGCCATCCAGTAAAGGTGATCGGCCGTGCGTGAAAGCATCGAAGAATTTCCCATCATGAACTCCTTAATTTTTCTTAATCTTTCTTAATCTTTTTTAATCTTCCAATACCCACGTATCTTTCGTACCACCGCCTTGGCTGCTGTTCACCACCAAAGAACCTTCTTTTAATGCCACCCGCGTCAAACCTCCCGGAACCATTTTCACGTTTTTACCGCACAACACGTAAGGGCGCAGGTCGATATGGCGTGGTGCGATTCCGCTTTCCACAAACGTGGGGCAGCTTGAAAGGCTCAACGTGGGCTGGGCGATATAACGCTCGGGATGCTCGGTAATGAGTTTGCGGAACATTTCGATTTCCGCATGGGTTGCAGCAGGGCCGACCAACATTCCGTAACCACCCGCGCCATGCACTTCTTTCACCACAAGGTCTTTCAGATTCGCTAACGTGTAGGCTAAATCGTCTTTTTTGCGGCACATATAGGTGGGGACGTTGTTCAAAATGGGTTTTTCGCCCAAGTAAAACTCAATCATTTGTGGCACATAGGGGTAAATGGATTTATCGTCCGCCACGCCCGTACCCACCGCATTGCAGATGGTGACGTTGCCCGCACGGTACGCATCCATCAAGCCCTTGCAACCAATCGTGGAATTGGGACGGAACACCGCAGGGTCGAGGAAATCATCATCGACACGGCGGTAAATCACATCCACCCGCTTCGGGCCGCGCGTGGTGCGCATATAGACAAAATTGTCTTTCACCAGCAAATCTTGCCCTTCCACCAACTGCACTCCCATTTGTTGGGCGAGGAAGGCGTGTTCAAAATACGCGCTGTTGTACATTCCGGGTGTGAGTACGACGACAGTCGGTTCGGCGATGGATGTGGGGCTGCTTTCGCGCAGCGTTTCCAGCAACCAATCGGGGTAATGCGCCACCGGAGCGACGCGATGGGCGCTGAACAATTCGGGGAACAACCGCATCATCATTTTGCGGTTTTCCAGCATATAGCTTACGCCACTGGGAACGCGCAAATTGTCTTCCAACACGTAGTATTCGCCGTTGCCCGCTGCATCGGGCGCACGCACAATGTCGATTCCTGAGATATGCGAATAAATCTGGTTCGGCACATTCACGCCCACCATTTCAGGACGGAATTGGGCGTTATGCTCGATTTGGTCACGCGGAATCACGCCGGCTTTGAGAATTTCCTGATCGTGGTACACATCATGAATAAAACGATTCAAAGCCGTGACGCGCTGAATTAAGCCTTTTTCCATACTCGCCCATTCGTGTGCGGGAATCACACGCGGGATTAAATCGAAGGGAATCAGGCGTTCAGTTCCGGCACCGTCTTCATCCTTTTCACCATAAACGGCAAAGGTGATACCGACGCGGCGAAAAATTACTTCGGCTTCTTCGCGCTGCTTCGCCATCGTGTCTCCGGGTTGGCGTGCTAGCCAATCGGCATAAGCGCGGTATTGGGGGCGAACCGACCCATCCGCAGCATACATTTCATCAAATTTCAGCATAGGCTTCATCCTCTTTTCATCCTTATTGAAAAAGCAAAAAACGCGCCAAACTTATTTTCCCCGCAGAAATAAACGATCCAACTCGGTCAAACTCAAAGCCCGCCAAGTGGGACGACCGTGATTGCATTGGTCGCTGCGGTCGGTTTGCTCCATTTGGCGCAGCAGGGCATTCATTTCTTCGATGGTCAAATGCCGATTCGCACGTACCGCACCGTGGCACGCCATCGTTGCCAGCATATCGTGGTGAGCACGCTGCAATACGTGATTGGGCTGATCCGATTCCGCCAAACTGCCCAAAACGCTCCGTGCCAACGCGACCGCATCGCCCTGTGCCAACGCACTGGGAACGGCACGCACGGCAAGCGATGTGGCAGAAAAAGGGGCAATTTCCAATCCCAAGGCGTGCAGGGTTTCGGCGTGGGTTTGGGCGGTGGTGATTTCTTCCGGCGTAGCGGCGAACGTCGCGGGCAATAACAAGGGCTGACTGCTGATCAACGCCGATTCGTCGAATTGTTGTTTTAATCGCTCATACACAATGCGTTCGTGCGCGGCATGCATATCCACCAAAATCAAGCCGTTTTCATTCTCCGCCAAAATGTAGATTCCCTGCAACTGCGCCAATGCCCGCCCCAATGACCATGCAGCGGCGACGAGTGCAACAGGCGTAACAGGCGCAGCGGTTGCAGTGGTTGCAGACGGTGCTTCTAAATTGATAGCTGCTTGTGCAGGCAGGGCGGGCGCTACCAAGGTTTTTTCTGGATATTTTGATGCAGTTTCCACACGCTCCGTCGCCACACGCGGAACGGCTAAAGCGCCTTCTACGGCGCTGCGGACTCCGTGATAAACCTCGCGGCTATCCCGAAAACGGACTTCGATTTTGGTGGGATGCACATTCACATCCACCCGCTGCGCATCCATCGACAAAAAGAGTGCATAAACCGGCTGCCGCTGACCGTGCAACACATCTTCATAGGCGCTGCGGGCGGCGTGGGTGAAAACTTTATCCCGCACAAAACGGTTATTGACGTAACAAAATTGCCAATCCGCCCGCGCCCGCGCTGCATCCGGCAAACCCGCCCGACCTTGAATCCGCAAATGCCCATGACTCCAATCCACTGCCATTGAATTCTGAATAAACTCCGCGCCGAGTACATCGGCAAGACGTTGATTGAGTTGATTTATATCGTTGCAACGCCGCCATTGTTCGATGAGTTTGCCTTCGTGCCAAATCGCAAATCCGACATCGGGACGCGCCAAGGCATGGCGGCGCACAGATTCCACGCAATGCGCCAATTCGGTGGCATCGGTTTTGAGGAATTTGCGCCGCGCGGGGGTGCTGAAAAACAGTTCTTTGACCTCGACCGTTGTACCTTGGCTGCGGGCTACGGGTTTGATTTCACCGGTATTGCCATTCAGCATATACGCGGTATTTTTGCCATTTTCGCCTGCAACGCGCGTCAGTATTGCGCACTCAGCTATCGAGTTGATAGCAGCAAGCGCTTCCCCGCGAAAACCCATTGTGGCAACCGATTCCAAATCATGCAGGCTGGCGATTTTGCTGGTGGCGTGGCGTTTGAAGGCGAGGGGCAATTCTTCCGGCAAGATGCCGATGCCATCGTCTTCCACACTAATCAAACGCACGCCACCCGCCAGCAAGCGCACGGTGATGTGGGTTGCGCCCGCATCCAGCGCGTTGTCCAGCAGCTCGCGCACCACCGAGGCGGGGCGTTCAACAACTTCTCCGGCGGCGATTTGGCTGATCAACGCATCCGGTAATTCACGTAAAGGATGGCGCACTCACAATTTACCGTATTGGGTTCCACCAATCATGATGCCACCGTCGAGGGGTGCGGCATCGGATTCATATTCTTTTTCACCTACGTGCAGCGGCGGCGGGGCTTTCCCCTTGGTGAGCGCATTCATGAAGGCTTTGACTTCATCTTCGGATACGTCATCAATATGCGGGGTTACGGGGTTTGCTGCGATAGCCGCCGCAGCCACTCTACGGGTCGTGAGGGCGGGGGGGGGGACGGGTCGATTCGGTGTTGCATTGGGTACAGTCGCCGTATCGGTGACGCGGTTTTTTTGCTCAAATTGGTTTTCCCAATCATTCACGCGCCAGTACGTAGCTTCAATCACAACACCGTAGCGTTTGTAGGCGTTGGTGCGCATGGCACGTTCCAAATCACCAAAATTGTGATTGCGTGCGCTATCACCCAATATAAAGGTTTTGCCCACATCGAACATGGCAACAAAACGGTGATGGCGTTCATCCACTGGCATGACCTTGAATTTGTACATGCTGCCAATGACGTTCATCGACAACAATGTTTCACGGATGGATTGGTAAAGCATCTCCCGTCGGAAATTTTTGCGTTCTTCCAACGTCATGCGTTGCGAAACGCCCAACCCCATTTGCGTGGCGGGTGCTTCCGAAGGAGATACCTTCTCAACAGGAGGTTTTTTAGGGGGTTTGGATCGAAAGAAGGAAAATAAAGACATGAGCATAAGGCGAAAAGGACATCTTAAATGGTACTGCGAATTTGCTTTGCGGCTATCATCATTTGAGGCGAATTAAAAAGGATTAAATTCGTAATTCGTAATTCGTATTAAATTCGTATTAACTATGCAACTTCAAGAAATTCTCTACTCTCAAGGTTTTGGTACTCGGCGGGTGTGCGCGGGGCTGATTCAGCAAGGATATGTTCATATCCAAGGTCATGTATGCACCGATTCAGCTATGGAAATAGTAGCGAAAGACCGCAAGGATTTTCGCTTCAACGTAAAGGGCGTGGAATGGACATACGCCGAAAAAGCCTATGTGATGTTGCACAAACCCGCTAGCACCGAGTGTTCACAGAAACCTTCTACCTACCCCAGTATTTATACCTTGTTACCGTCTCCTTTGCGCTTGCGTCCGCAAAAAAGTGCAGTGCAAGGAGTACAAGCAGTTGGACGACTGGATCAAGATACCACGGGTCTGCTGCTTTTGAGTGATGACGGTCAATTTATTCACCGAATGAGTTCACCCAAAAAGCATCTACCCAAGGTATATGAGGTGACGGTCAAGCACCCATTGGATGATAAACAAGTGCAACGCCTACTGGCGGGCGTGGTGCTGGACGATGACCCTAAACCCGTGCGGGCAGCGGCGTGTGAAGCGGTCGAACCCCTCCATTTACGCCTGACGCTGACCGAAGGCAAATACCACCAAGTGAAACGAATGCTGGCGGCGGTGGGCAATCGGGTCGAAGGGCTGCACCGTTCGCGCATTGGTGATTTGGAATTACCCGCCGATTTAGCCGCAGGGCAATGGCGCTGGCTGCGAGACGATGATTTACAAAAATTGGGCTTCATGCTGTCTTGAGTCAAGCAAAATAGGAGAGTGACTCGCTACACTTTGCGATTGACTTGCCGATTGATTTGCAAAGTGAGCTTCTGTGAAACTTCTTCCTCTTTTTTCTCTTTTATTTGTGGCGGGCAGCGTGCATGCTTTTTCCTTAGCACCTACGCCAGCCCCCGCTAAACCCGCATCCGCCCCCGTTGCGGCGAATGCCAATCCGGTTTATCCGATTTTTATGCTCAATTCGTTGGATGCCAGCGTGAGCGTGATTGACCCCGTAACGTGGACGGAAACCCAGCGCATCCCCACCGGCAAAGAGCCGCACCATTTGTACCTAACACCGGATCAAAAATCGCTCATCGTAGCCAATGCCTTGAGCGATTCGCTGATGTTTATTGACCCCAAAACCGCCGAAGTACAACGCACGGTCACCAAAATTATCGACCCCTACCATTTGCGCTTTTCGCCCGACATGAAATGGTTTGTGACCGCCGCCAATCGCTTAAACCATATCGACATCTACCATTGGGATGGCACGGATATGAAATTGGCAAAGCGCATTCCCACGGGCAAAACCCCCAGCCATTTGTGGATTGATACTGCTAGCACGGTGGTGTACAGCTCGATGCAGGATAGCGATGAAATCGTCGCCATTGATATTGCCACGCAAACGCTGAAATGGCGTTCCAAGGTCGGTGCTACGCCAGCCGATATTTTTGGTACACCGGATGATAAATTCTTGCTGGTCGCGCTCACGGGCGGCGATAGCGTCGAGGTGTACGATTTGACGGGCACAGCGCCCAAGTTGGTGAAAACCATCAAAACGGACAAAGGCGCACATTCCTTCCGCGCGGCGGGCGATAAACGCCATGTGTTTGTGAGCAATCGCGTTGCCAATAACATCAGCAAAATCGATTATCAAACCATGACGGTGGTGGATTCGCTTCCCGGCCCCAGCGGGCCAGACGATATGGAAATCACCGCCGATGGGAAGACGCTGTATGTTGCCTCGCGCTGGGCTGGCAAAATGACCGTGATTGATATTGCCACGCGCCAAGTGCTGCGGCAAGTGAAGGTCGGCAAATCACCCCACGGTATTTGGACGCTCAACCATGCGCCACGCCAATAGCGTTGCCATAACCTGCATTGCTACTATTTTCGTAGCTACCAGTGCAGGTGCAGCGTGCGATAGCGGGGTAAAACCCATTTATCTCACCTTCGATACGGGACACATGGGCGTTGCACCCCTCATCGCCGATGTATTGAAGCGCCATCATGTGCGCGTGACGTTCTTCGCGGCGCATGAACGTACCCAAGTCGGCGATGGTTCGATGGGCACGTATTGGGCAAACTGGTGGAAAGATCGCGCGGCGGAAGGGCATGAATTTGCCTCGCACACCTACAACCACGTTTATTGGCGCGGGGAAAAGCATTGGAATACCACCTTATCCACCACCTACTGCGAAGAGCTAAAACACGCCAGCCAACGCCTACAAGAAATGACGGGCAAAGCACCCTTACCGCTGTTTCGCGCACCGGGTGGGAGAACATCGCCCCAGCTTTTGGCAACCGCGAAAACTTGCGGTTATACCCATGTTGGTTGGTCACCTGCTGGCTTTTTGGGCGATGAATTGCCTAGCGAAAAATACAGCAACAAAGCCTTGTTAGATAAGGCATTGCGCGATATTCGGGCGGGTGATATTTTGGTCGCCCATTTAGGCATTTGGTCACGCAAAGACCCGTGGGCTCCAACGGTATTAGAGCCGTTGATTACGGGTTTGCAAGCCAAGGGATTTTGTTTCAAAACGCTGCGGGAGCATCCTGAGTTGGGGCGTGTTGCACCATAATACACACTACTATGTATGTACTATGTACAGGAGTTTGATATGCAAACCAGCGTCGTTACCGTTACCGTTACCAGTCGGGTATTCCAAAATGGCAATAGCCAAGCGGTGCGCATTCCCCAGTCGTTTCGATTGGATGCCAAGCAAGTCGAGATTTTTCGCAATAGCAATGGCGATTTGGTGCTGCATCCCGTTCCTGAAAATCGCGGTGAGGCTTTGCTCAAAGCGCTCCGTGCGTTCGATACCGAATTTGTGACGCTGCTAGAAGAACGCTATTCCCATCAACCCCTGATGCAGGAAAGGGAATCGCTGTGAAATATATGCTCGATACCAATATCCTCATTTATTTCATTAAAAACAAACCCCCAGCGGTTGCCGACCGTATCAACGCTTTGGGCAGCGACGCGACATTGTGTATGTCGTTCGTGACGTTTTCCGAATTGCTGCTCGGTGCAGAACGCAGCACCAAGAAAGCGCGGGTTTTGAGCGATCTCAACGAACTCACACGCATCATTCCGGTTTGGTATGAACTAGACCATTCCGTATGCGAGCATTACGCGGTTCAATTCACCAAACTACGCGCCGCAGGTACACCCATTGGCGCGAATGATCTTTGGATTGCCTGCCACGCACTCGCCAAAAATTGTATTTTGGTAACCCACAACACGCGCGAATTTCAACGGATTGACGGACTTCAATTAGAAAATTGGGCAATTTAAAACAAAATGGAAACCCTTCTTAATCTCTTCTCCAACGCCCAGCAAGCCTTATTTGAGGCGCTGGTTCAGCCGCTCATTTTTGCGATGGGACTGACCAATTTTTTAGAAGATGGCTACACCGCTACGGGCTGGTTGCTGGTGGGATGTTTGCAGTTAATCGTCATGCTCACGGTGATTGCGGGTTTACAGCGCTGGCGACCCGCAGAAGCTATTGCGGATCGTGCTGCTGTTCGTACCGATGTGATTTACACCCTCATCCACAGCCTTGGTTTTTTTCGATTGGCGGTATTTTTCACGCTCACGCCGTTGTTTGATGAACTCTTTGGCGCACTGCGGGTAGCGGGTTGGACAACATGGCATTTGGATTCCATGATTCCGGGGGTGACCGACCAACCGTTGGTGAGTTTATTTCTGTATTTGGTGGTGCTGGATTTTGCCAATTATGTGATTCACCGCTCGCAACACCATTTTGAATGGTGGTGGGCATTGCACGCTTTGCACCATTCTCAGCGCCAAATGACCATGTGGACGGATAACCGCAACCATTTACTCGATGATGTGATTCGTGAATGTCTGTTTGTGGTCATCGCACAAATGATTGGCATCGCACCCGGGCAGTATGTTGCGATTGTGGCGATTACCCAGTTACTCGAAAATTTTCAGCACGCCAATGTGCGCATCTGGTTTGGCAGTGTGGGGGAGCGTTTGGTTGTCAGTCCACGTTTCCATCGCCTGCACCACGGGGTCGATAATACGTTTGGGGGACACAATTTCAGTGTCCTGTTTCCATGGTGGGATATGATTTTTCGCACCGCCAATTTTGCACTGCGCTTTGATCCTACTGGCATCCGCGACCAAATAGAACAAGGGCGCGACTACGGTAACGGCTTTTGGAATCAACAATGGCTGGGGCTGAAGCGCCTTACCGAACGTGCCTAGGTTGCTAGGTTGCGAGCGAAGTAGAGAGGCATTATGCTCACCGCATGAAACTGCTGTTTAATTCTTTTTGGCGTGCTTTAGCCTATTGCTTGCGACCGGATGTGCTGATTTTTTTGCTTGTCCCGTGGCTGGTGATTACCGCAGTGACCTTGGGGTGGTGTTATTTTTACTGGAAACCGTATTTACAGTTGATGCGTGAGTGGGTGGGGGAGCGGGAAAATATCAACCTCATTTTGAACTGGCTTGCCAATAGCGGTTTTAACCTGCGGTCGGCTTTTCCGGCGCTGCTGCTCATTTTTATGATGGTTCCGGTGGTGATGGTTTTTACATTGCTACTCATCTCCCACATGGTGACTCCGGTACTGGTGGATTTGGTGCGGGTGCGGCGTTTCTTAAAATTGGATGCTCGCCGCAATGTGTCAAGGCTCCAGCATTTTGCGTGGTCAATGTGGCACGTATTGCTGTTGTTTGTTTCGTTAGCCGTGGCTGCCCCCGTGTCTATTTTGATTCCTCCTATGGGGTTTTTGCTTTTACCTGTACTGGGCGGTTGGTTTTCGACCCGAATTATCGCCTTCAGTGTGTTGGTACACCATGCCAGCAAAGCAGAGCGTTTATTGATTTTCAATCGGCACGAAACGCCACTTATCAGTATAGGGATGTTTGCGGGATATTTGGGTTTGGTTCCGAGTTTGGTTGCGGGTTCGGTGGCTTGGCTATCCGCCGATTTCACGGTGTGGGTTCCCACGGCGATTGGAACGTATGTGCTGATTGCCGTCTTTTCCAGCTTGTGGTTTAGCCACTACTGCCTCAGTGCCTTGCAGGATGTGCGCAAAGAACAAATGGTTGAACTGGAGAAAAAAGCCAAAGAAAAAGTGGCTGCCGATGCGCTCAAAGCCGCTGAAGCAGCGAAAAAAGCCTCAGAAGAAGCGAAAAAAGTGGCAGAGAAAACGGCTGTCGTGAATGCGATGGCAGCGCTCTCCAAACCGCCACCACCCAAAAAGAAATGGTGGCAAACCATTGTCCCCAAAATAAAAGAAAAAATCACCAATTTGAAGAAAAAATTCCCCAAAATGGGGCAGAAAAAGCCATAAATTTATGAGCGTATCAAAAACGCACCAAAATAGTGAATTTCATTCCCGATAAAATAACAAGATGGTACGAACTGTACTGGCATGAAATCTGCATCACCTTGTTGATGTGCGTTGTATATTTTTTGTAACCGAAAGCAGGAGTAATTGAATGGCAAAGACCGTCGCAGACGTGATGAAAATGGTTAGCGAAAACGAAGTTAAATTTGTGGACTTCCGCTTTACCGATACCCGTGGCAAATGGCAACATATCACTGCGCCCGTGTCGCAGTTTGATGAAGATAAATTTGAAGAGGGTCAAGCCTTTGATGGTTCTTCTATCGCGGGTTGGAAAGGTATTGAAGCCTCCGATATGCTGTTGATGCCCGATGCAACAACCGCTTTCATTGATCCGTTCATCGAAGAACCTACTTTGGTTTTGGTGTGTAACGTGGTGGACCCTACCGATGGTAAAGCCTATGAGCGTGACCCCCGTTCCATCGCTGGACGTGCAGAAGCCTATTTGAAACAATCGGGTTTGGGTGATACGGCATTCTTTGGTCCTGAACCCGAATTCTTCTTGTTTGATTCCGTGCGTTGGAGCACCGAACCCAACAACACGTTCTACGCGATTGACGAATACGAAGCCCCTTGGAACAGCGGCGCGACACTCGAAAACGGCAACCGTGGTCACCGTAACCGCGTAAAAGGCGGCTACTTCCCCGTTGCGCCCGTGGATAGCACCGTGGCAATTCGTAACGAAATGTGCTTGATTTTGGAAGCTGTTGGCATTCCCGTTGAAGTGCATCACCACGAAGTGGCTGGCGCAGGTCAATGCGAAATCGGTACAAAGTTCTCCACTTTGGTAGAGCGTGCAGATTGGACATTGTTGCAAAAATACGTGATTCAAAACGTAGCCGATGCTTACGGCAAAACGGCAACCTTCATGCCCAAGCCTTACGCTGGCGATAACGGCTCGGGTATGCACGTTCACCAATCGATATGGAAGGACGGCAAAAACCTGTTCGCTGGCGACCAATACGCCGGTTTGAGCCAATTTGCCCTCTACTACATCGGCGGTATCATCAAGCACGCACGCGCGTTGAATGCGATTACCAACCCCGGTACGAACAGCTACAAGCGTCTGGTTCCCCATTTTGAAGCGCCCGTGAAATTGGCTTACTCTGCCAAAAACCGTTCTGCTTCGATCCGTATTCCTAACGTAGCGTCCGACAAAGCCCGCCGCGTGGAAGCCCGTTTCCCCGATCCCTTGTGCAATCCTTACCTCGGTTTTGCCGCGTTGTTGATGGCGGGCTTGGACGGTGTGGAAAACAAAATTCACCCCGGTGAAGCCGCATCCAAAGACCTCTACCATCTGCCCCCAGAGGAAGACAAATTGGTTCCCACCGTTTGCTCCAGCCTTGACCAAGCCTTGGCCGAGTTGGACAAAGACCGTGCCTTTTTGACCAAAGGCGGCGTGTTCACCGATGCGTGGATTGATGCCTACATCGAACTCAAAATGCAAGAAGTGACCCGCAGCCGCGTGGAAGTGTCTCCCGTTGAGTACGATATGTACTTCTCGCTGTGATGCTTCAATTTGCTAATTTGCTAATTTGCTAATTTGCTAATTTGCACATACACCGCTCAAAAGTGGTATAAAAAGGACGACTTCGGTCGTCTTTTTTTTTGGTGTTTTTGGTATTTTTGGAGTTCAGTATGAGAAAAGTGGCTTCTTTAGCGTATGGTGTTATCTTTAAAAAGGCATTTTGCGATGTCACCGTTTTTAAGGGTTTTGTGCGGGATATTTTGGGAATTAATTTAGAAATTGACAAAGTAGAAACTGAAAAAGAATTTGATTCTTTAATCGGTAGCGTGAGACCACGTTTTGATTTGTATGCCGAAGATAAGAAAAATCGTGTGATTGTGGATATTCAACAGCGGCGTGACTTTGATCATTATGATCGTTTTTTACATTACCATTTCCTTGCAATTTTAGAACAGGTCAAAACATCGTTAAATTATAGACCACCACTTGCAGTTTATACGATTGTAGTTTTAACTTCTGGTGATAAACATAAAACTCCGGTTTCAGTCATTGATTTTGATCCGAAAGATTTAGATGGAAAACCGCTGGGTGAAATTCATCATAAAGTTATTTATCTTTGCCCTAAATATATGAATGATAGTACGCCAGAATTATTTCATGAGTGGCTGCGTATCATTGAGGAAAGTTTGACTGGTGCAGTGGATGAAACAACGTACCATTTATCTGAAATGAAAAATGTATTAAATCATATCGAACAAGATGGAATAACGCCGACCGAACGTTACTGGATGATTGAAGAGCGGAGTATTGAAGCCCATAAAAAAGAATCATGGGAAGAAGGCTGGGAAAAAGGTATGCAAACAGGAAAAGCAATCGCCAAAGAAATGATAGAAAAAGGCATGGAAGAAGGTGAGCTTAAAGCCAAAATAGCAATCGCCAAAGAAATGGTAGGGCAAGGTATGGATATTGCCATTATTTCAAAAATAACAGGTTTATCGTTGAATGACATAATTTAGAAATTTAGAAATTTAGAAATTTAGAAATTTAAGAGGTTGTTAATATGAAATCGTTTTTATTATTTCCTTTGCTTGCCTATGCGTCGCTTTCAACAAGCTGGGCACAAATTTATATGTGCGGTGATAAGGATAAAAGTCCTGAATATACCAATACCGTTAACCCAGCACAGATTAAAGCGAAGCGCTGTACTTTGGTGGTCGGTGGCAATGTGACGGTGATGGCTCCCGGGGCTTCACCTCCCCGTAAAGGAGTCCATCGTCCGGCGGCTATGGCTTCTTCTCCGGCCAGTGCGCCGCGTGTGGAGGTCGCCGACCAACGTGTGAAAGATTCTGATTCCCGTACCATTTTGACTTCCGAATTGCGCAAAGCCGAAGCCCATCTTGCCGAATTGCAAAAAACCTACAACAACGGTGCGCCCGAAAAATTGGCATCAGAGACCACAAATCCGCAAAAATACCAAGAACGTATTAACGAACTGAAAGCCGCTATGGGGCGAGATGAAAATGATATTGCCAGCATCCGCCGTGAATTGAGTCGTTTACCTTGAAAAAAAATACCAATACCAATACCAATACCAATACCAACACCAACACCATACCCATACCAGCCCGATTTGCGGCATACGACCAACTTGCCTCCCTTATTGCGGTGGTGAATCCGGCAGGGCGGGTGGAGTTTTTGAATGCGGCGTTGGAGGATACCTTGGGTGTTTCACAACGCCTGCTACGCGGTTCTCAACTGGGGGATGCGTTTACCGACCCCAAATCCTTGCAAAAAGCCTTGGCTGGCGCACGCAACAAAACATTTGCCGCTTTGCGTTACGATGCTTTTTTGAAACGCGCCGTTGGCATTGAACCCTTGCCCGTTCACGTCATCATCAGTTCGATGGAACCCGCGCCGGAAATCATTGTGGAAATGATTCCTATCGAGCAGCAAACCCGCCAAGACCGTGAAGAGCGCCTTGCCGAACAAGCGCAAACCAATAAAGAACTGATTCGCAATTTGGCGCATGAAATCAAAAATCCATTGGGCGGTATTCGCGGTGCAGCGCAGTTGCTGGAAATGGAGATGGATGGGGATATGTCCTCGCTCAAAGAATACACGCAAGTCATTATTCACGAGGCGGATCGGCTGCAAAGTTTGGTGGATAGGCTTCTTGCGCCGCATCGCAAACCGCATACGGTGGGCGATGTGAACATCCATGAAGTGTGCGAGCGCGTGCGTTCGTTGATTTTGGCAGAATTCCCCAAAGGGTTGAGCGTGGTGCGAGATTACGATACGTCCATCCCCGAACTGCGCGGCGACCGTGAGCAGTTGATTCAAACGCTATTAAACATCGCCCACAACGCAGCGCAAGCGTTGGTCGAACGCATTGCAGAAGGCGATGCACGGCTCATTTTTCGCACCCGCGTAGTACGCCAAGTTACGTTTAGTAAACAGCGCTATCGGTTGGCATTGGAATTGCATGTGATTGACAACGGGCCGGGCATACCGGACTCTATCAAGGATCGCATTTTCTATCCGCTGGTATCGGGACGGGAAGGGGGTTCTGGCTTAGGGCTGACACTCGCGCAAACTTTTGTGCAGCAGCATTACGGCTTGATTGAGGTGGACAGTGTGCCCGGTCGCACGGATTTCAAAATTTTAATTCCACTACCTTAATGATCTGAATGATCTTGAGTTAGCCAACCGAGAGAACTGTCCCATGAAGCCCATTTGGATCGTAGATGATGACCAATCCATCCGCTTCGTGTTAGAGAAAGCGCTGTTGCGTGAACGCCTCCCTACCCGGAGTTTCTCTAATCCGCGCGATGTACTTGCCGCTTTGCAAACCGCACCGGACGAAGACAGTCCCCAAGTGCTGGTCAGCGATATTCGGATGCCGGGCGGCTCGGGGCTGGATTTGTTGGAAAAAGTCAAAACCCGTTATCCGGGTCTGCCCGTCATCATCATGACCGCGTATTCCGATTTGGATAGCGCCGTCAGTGCTTTTCAAGGTGGCGCGTTTGAGTACCTGCCCAAACCCTTCGATTTGCCCAAAGCGGTGGAACTGATTCGCCGTGCGGTGGAAGAAAGCCAGCGCGAAGAAATCATCGAAGAACGGATGGAAGAAGCGCCGGAAATGCTGGGTCAAGCGCCTGCCATGCAGGACGTGTTCCGCGCGATTGGTCGATTAAGCCAAAGCCTTGTGACCGTCATGATTACAGGCGAAAGCGGTTCGGGGAAGGAATTGGTTGCCCGTGCCCTGCATAAGCACTCAGCCCGCGCCAATGGGCCGTTTGTGGCGATCAATACCGCAGCCATCCCCAAAGATTTATTGGAAAGTGAACTCTTTGGACACGAGCGCGGCGCGTTCACCGGAGCGCAAACCATGCGCCGAGGACGTTTTGAGCAAGCGGATGGCGGCACGTTGTTTTTGGACGAAATCGGCGATATGCCGTTTGAACTGCAAACCCGTTTGTTGCGCGTGTTGAGCGATGGGCATTTCTACCGCGTAGGCGGACACAGCGCGATCAAAACCCAAGTGCGCGTGATTGCCGCCACCCATCAAAATTTGGAACAGCGCGTGAAAGACGGCGTGTTCCGTGAAGATTTGTTTCACCGCCTGAACGTCATTCGCCTGCGCCTGCCCGCGCTGCGCGAACGCAAAGAAGATATTTCCATGCTGACGCGGCATTTTCTGCAAAAAAGCGCCCAGCAACTTGGCGGCGAAACCAAGCGCTTATCGGATGCGGCACTGGCGTGTTTGGAAAATTTCCCGTTCCCCGGTAATGTGCGCCAGTTGGAAAATATCTGCCATTGGCTTACCGTAATGGCTCCTTCCCAAGTCGTTGAACCGAAGGATTTGCCGCCTGAAATTACGCCCGTTGTTCCTGTGGCTATTCCCGTTTCTAGTGCGGTGAATGCTCCTATTTCGATAGCTGGATATGCAGATAATACGGGCGTTGCAGCCGTTTTGTCTCCTAATTCGGATTGGGAGAGTTTGTTAGAACTGGATGCCCGTGAGTTACTCGAATCCGGTCGTACCGATGTGTGGAATGTGTTGATTACCCGCGCCGAATCGCGCCTGATTCACGCCGCGCTCGCCAACACCAAAGGGCGACGCATCGAAGCTGCCAACCAACTCGGAATCGGGCGCAACACCATTACGCGCAAAATTCAAGAGTTGGGGTTGGAATAGGGTGATCATGTAAAAATAAACTAAATTAAATTAGATTAGATTAAATGAGGATAATATCGCTATCGGTTAAAACGGGGGTTCCAACCAGTTGGGCGATCATTTTTGCACCTACTGATAAATTGCCACCGGCATCATAAATCAACGTGCTACCCAGTACGGCATGGGATATATTCAATGCACTTTTAGAAATAGCGATTTTATCCACGCCATGCACAAAATCCACAATCGTATCGTACCCGCCATCTGCATAGGAAAAACGGAAAACATCATTTCCCGTACCGCCATAGAGTACATCATTTCCATTTTTTCCGGTTAGTGCATCATTTCCCATGCCACCGTACAAAATGGTGTGGTTGTGAAATTTATCGGCATTGCTTTCTATCAATATATCATTTCCTTGGATAGCGGTATAGGTTGAACCATTTTGCGCACCACCAATAAGAACATTTTGTGAGCCTGCCGAATTGATAATCTTATCCCAACCTACCGCATCAAGGTTTTTAATAATTTGCTGATAATAACCCAATTTATGATTGGCTTCGCGGGCTTGGTAATCGGGCAGAATCGGGACGGATATATTGTCGGGTCTATCCATCGTGGTATCGCCTGAAAACACAATAACATGTCCGGGGCGGGGCTGGCTAATGCCAATTTCGTGCGACATGGGAACGGGGTCGCCCGATATTTCAATTTGCGTCAAACGCGAATCAGAAGCAAATTCTCGGCGATTGGGAATCACGCCCAGAACCGGTTTTTCGGTAAACGGTGGCGCGGCAAAAACAATAGATTCGTAACGCGCACCCGCATGAAGGCTCATGTAATTCATAGCCAACGCACCGCCCATGCTATGCCCCGTGACATACACCTTGTTGATACCGTTGGCGGCGTTATTGACGTAGCTGTCAAATACGTTAATGAACGCATCCAACAAGGCGTAATGCCCTTGCATATTCGCCCAATCGGCAGGGTCGGCGGATAAATCGTTGGTTCCACGAAACGAAATGATGGCAGTATCACCGCACCGCGCTACAAAAGTCGCTGCATTGGCATTCGTAAAATAACCTTTGCTGTAAACGATAGCATTCGTGCTGGTAATGGGTAAAGGGAGCGGTTGCCAACCATCTTCCAATACACGCGTTTCGGCTTGGGTATCGGCGGCATCGACGGTGTTGTAAGCGAGGTCTTCCCAGCTTTGCACGCTATACGCAGCACTGGCAAAATCACCTAACACCCGCAGTTTGCCGAGGTTCGTGATTTGTGCTTCCGTAGCACTTGCATTACTGGCAAGCCGACCTTGTTCTTGAAACAGGGTGTTTGCACCCAGCGAACGACCAACTAGGGCGGAGAAGTTGGACAACGCGCCCACTTTCAATACGGCATACCCTGTGATTCCGCCGTAAACGTATACATCACCACCCAGCACGCCCAAATAATTCCCCGACCCCGCATAGGCGCGATAGGTCAGAGAATCCACCGTCTGGCTGGTGGTGTGGGCAGGAAACCAGTCGGGATAACTGCGCTCCGCCCAATCCATGAATATATCGGGACTGAGCACGGACTCACCCCATTACTGAATATCGCCCGCAAGGGTTTTGATAACGCGCTGTGCCGTTGCCGGTGTAGCGGGTTCGCCTTTTTCGTTCAAAATAAATACTTTATTTACAACACCTTCACTGCGCACCGCAATTTGTAATTTAAGGACTTCATCAGAATCATCTGAGCTAAACATTTGACCAAAAAAGCCTTTTTTCGATTTATCCGCTGGCACAGCGTAGCGCACAAAATAAATGCCTTTTTTGCGATCCCGATCTTCTACCGAGAAGCCCGTGCGATCCAGCGTAGAACCCACACGCCGCCAAGCGTTATCAAAATCTTCTTCCAAGCGCAAGAAATTTTGACCGTTTTCCATCACCATCACCGCCGTCGGTTTGGCAACACCGCTTAGGGCGATTTGTGCTTTGGCATCGGCGATGGGCGTGCCCAGTTTGACCATCAGACGGCGCAAAAATTCGGTTTCCAATTCAGGGTCGGTCGCGCGGGATTGCCACAGAGTGCTATCTTTGGTGACGACTTCTTCCATACCGCGATGCGTAATGAAAATTTCGGTTTCACCTTGGGCATTGCGTTCTAGGCGAGTGCGAAATTTATCGCGCTCCCCCGTTGAATACAAAGAATCGAATACTTTACCCAATGTAGAACGAATCATGTCTTGCGGGATTTTGGCGCGGTTTTCCGCCCATTCCGTTTCCATGATGCCCAATTCGGTCTGGTCGGTTACCAGTGTGAAACCATTCACTTGCCAGAATTCCTTGATGGGATTCCACAATTTATCGGCAGGGCGTGATACCACCAACCAACGTTTGTTGCCCGCACGCTCCACACGCACATCACCCACGGCAGGCGCAGCGATGGTGGGTTCGACGGAGGCAACCGTTGGCACGGCATTTTTTTGACCCGACGCATACACCGCATCGCCCACCACCGCGTAATGCGTGTTTTTCGATAATTGGGTAAGGTCTGGCGGAATATCCAAGGTAGGCGCTTTCACCGTAGTGGCACTGCGGTAATCCACCTTTTCTGCTTCTAGCACGCTACAAGCAGAAAGCGAAACGGCAAGACCGATAACGGAGATTTTGAAAGCAGTATTCATTAAAGAAGTCTTCATTAAATTAAACCCGTAGATTGCAATACTTTTTCCAACGCGGGTTGGTTGGCGGAGGTTAATTCGGTCATGGGCAGGCGCAAAATGGGTTGGCACAAGCCCATACGCGCAGCCGCCCATTTCACGGGGATGGGGTTCGCTTCGACAAACAGCGCTTTGTGCAGCGGCAATAATTGGAATTGAATTTCCATCGCACGTTTGACATCACCCGCGCGGGCTGCGACGCATAACGCGTGCATCAAGCGGGGCGCGATGTTGG
>JBDKGR010000028.1:0-20023 GCA_039798085.1 Pseudomonadota bacterium | reverse complement strand
TACCGATATTGGTCGGGATGGAATGCTCACCGGAATCAACATTGAAGCCACCGTCAGACTCGCCCAAGCCCTGACCATTCCGGTGATTGCATCCGGTGGACTCTCCAACATCGCCGACATTGAAGCGTTGTGCGATGTCGAAGACGAAGGTGTCGAAGGCGTTATTTGCGGTCGTGCGATTTATTCCGGTGATTTAGACTTTGAAGCCGCGCAAGAGCGGGCGGATGAGTTGAATGGGTAAAAATGAAGAATGGATAATTTTCAGTGCTAGCTAAACGCATCATCCCCTGCTTGGATGTAACAGGTGGGCGCGTCGTTAAAGGCGTGAATTTTGTCGAGCTGCGTGATGCGGGTGATCCTGTGGAAATCGCAGCCCGTTATAACGCCCAAGGTGCGGATGAACTCACGTTCTTGGACATTACCGCCACCAGCGATGGGCGCGATTTGATTTTGCACATCATCGAAGCCGTGGCTTCCCAAGTCTTCATTCCGCTCACCGTGGGTGGTGGTGTGCGCACGGTGGATGATGTGCGTCGCTTGCTTAATGCGGGGGCAGATAAAACCAGTTTTAACTCTGCTGCGTTAGCCAATCCACACGTCATTAACGAGGTATCGGAAAAATACGGCTCGCAGTGCATCGTCGTTGCTATTGATGCCAAACGCCGTTTTGGTGATGATGTTCTTGCACGCGGTGAAGGTTGGGATGTTTACAGCCACGGTGGTCGTAAAAATACGGGGCTGGATGCCGTGGCGTGGGCAACCGAAATGGCGCAGCGCGGTGCAGGTGAAATTTTGCTGACTAGCATGGATAAAGATGGAACCAAATCGGGTTTCGATTTAGCCTTAACCCGTGCGGTAAGCAATGCGGTGAATGTTCCGGTGATTGCATCCGGTGGCGTAGGGACTTTGGATGATTTAGCCGACGGTGTGACCAAAGGCGGCGCAGATGCGGTGTTGGCTGCTAGCATTTTTCACTATGGCGAATACACGGTAGCCCAAGCCAAAGAGTGCATGGCTCGTCGTGGAATACCGGTACGCTTATGAACTTTTTAGATGCTATTCGATGGGATGAAAAGGGATTGGTTCCCGTCATCGCCCAAGAACAAAGCAGCGGCGATGTGCTGATGTTTGCATGGATGAACCGCGAGGCGTTGCAAAAAACCGCCGAGTTGGGTCGCGCCGTGTATTTCAGCCGCTCGCGCAACAAATTGTGGTTCAAGGGTGAAGAATCGGGTCACGTTCAAACCGTCCATGAAATTCGCGTTGATTGTGATTCCGATGTGGTGCTGTTAAAAATCACCCAAACCGGACACGAACCCGGTATTGCCTGCCACACGGGGCGGCATAGCTGCTTCTTTAGCGTTCTCAAAGACGGACAATGGCAAAGCGCCGATCCGGTACTTAAAGACCCCCAAACGATTTATCAAAAATGAACTCTATTGATGTGTTGGAGCGTTTAGCAGGTGTTATCGAATCACGCAAAGCGGTAAACGGCGGTGACCCTAGTAGCAGCTATGTAGCGCGTTTGTTGGCAAAAGGGTCGGATGCGTTTTTGAAAAAAATCGGTGAAGAAGCTACCGAAACCGTGATGGCCGCCAAAGATGTTGATTACGGTGGCGATAAATCCAAGCTGGTTTATGAAGTCGCCGATTTGTGGTTTCATTCGATGATTGCCCTCGTACACTACGGACTCTCACCCGCTGATGTGATTGCCGAATTAGCACGGCGCGAAGGTATCAGTGGAATTGAAGAAAAAGCCGCACGAAAAGGATAAGCACGATGAGCCATGACCCGAATTGCCTCTTTTGCAAAATTGCAGCCCAGAAAATTCCGTCCCGTATGGTGTACGAGGATGAGGAGTTTTTTGCTTTTCACGACATCCATCCGTGGGCTCCGGTTCATTTTTTGGTGATCCCTAAGCGGCATATTGTGTCAATGGCGCACCTCACACCCGAAGATGCGGGCATGATCGGGCGTTTAATGACCTTGATCCCCCAACTTGCGGAACAAGAAGGTTGTAATCCGTATCCAGATGGTGGATTTCGTGTGGTAACCAACACCGGCAAAGAAGGTGGACAAGAAATCCAGCATTTACACTTCCACGTAATGGGCGGTGCGCGTCCGTGGGCACGGGGTTAAATCTAAAATACGTCAACACGTCAATACGTCAATACGAAATTAACAAAGGAGTTTGCTATGGGTTTTTCTACAACGCACTTGATTATTTTTCTCGTCATCATCGTGGTGATTTTTGGCACGAAAAAACTGCGCAACATTGGATCGGACTTAGGGGGTGCAGTCAAGGGCTTTAAGGATGGCATGAGCGATGGCAACCAAGCTGCTGCCGCTACTACCGCTACCAGCAGCACCGAAAAACCCGCAGTCACCGCTACTCCATCCGCTACTGCCGCAGCAAAAACAACCACGGTGGATGTGGAAGCCAAAGTAAAGAGTTAATCTGAATGCTTGATATTGGCGTTACCAAGCTCGCTATTATTGGTGTCATTGCGTTGGTGGTCATTGGACCAGAACGCTTACCGGGGGTTGCACGCATGGCGGGCAATCTGTTGGGGCGTGCGCGGCGCTACATGGCGGATGTGAAAGCGGAAGTCCATCGTTCTATGGAACTGGACGAGTTGAAAAAAATGAAAGATTCGGTGCAAACTGCTGCCCGTGATATGGAGAAAACGATCCAAACAGGAGCCGATGATTTTGAAAAGAGTTGGACAGAAGCCACGCAAGCCGCATTAGATGCACCCATCACCACCCGCAGCGATGCGGAAACGGTCTTTGGTCAAGCATTTGAAAGCACTCCCCAATACCGACACCCACGCAAACATTGGCGCATCAAGCAATCGGCAATGCCCCACTGGTACAAGGCGCGTGCGGGTATCAAAACCCATGTGCAGTCTGGCGCAGCGCGGGTCGCGCGTTTCCGACCTTCTGGTTACTCCCAAAATTCCTGATGACCGACCCCAAAATCCCCCCCCATCCTGCTACGGATGAGTTAGCAGGTACTGAGCAGCCTTTTATTCACCATCTTATTGAGTTGCGTGACCGTTTACTTTATTGTGCCTACGGTATCGGTGCTTTTTTTATCGTTTTAGCGTTCTATCCGGGACCTTCTGCGTTATACGATTTGCTAGCGTTGCCCTTGGTAAAAACCTTGCCAGAGGGCGCACGTATGATTGCTACGGGGGTTGTTTCTCCCTTTTTAATCCCGATTAAAGTCACTGTATTAGCGGCATTTGGGGTGGCGTTGCCTTGGGTTTTGTACCAAGCATGGGCTTTTGTTGCGCCCGGGTTGTATCAGCATGAAAAACGTTTAGTGATGCCTTTGGTGGCAATCAGCACCCTGTTGTTTTATGCCGGTGCGGCGTTTTGTTATTTTTTCGTTTTTGGTCAGGCATTCCCCGCCATTCAACGCATGGCTCCTGAATCCGTATCCGTGAGTCCCGATATTGAAGCGTATCTGGATTTTGTGACTACCATGTTCATTGCCTTTGGGGTCGCATTTGAAGTTCCTGTGGTGGTCATTATTTTGGCACGCATGAAAATGGTAACGATTGAGCAGTTAAAGTCTTTTCGTTCCTTTTTTATCGTGGGGGCAGCCGCAATCGCTGGAGTGGTTACCCCACCCGATCCGGTTTCAATGTTGGCATTGTTAGTGCCAATGGTCTTGCTTTACGAAGTGGGGATTTGGGCTGCTCAGATTTTTCTTCGGCATACACAAGCCCCCAGCGACCCGACTTAACCCGACTTAACCCGACTTTAGGCTTATTTAGCCAGTTGTTTGGGAAATAGCATTTTGGCTGGGCGGGATCGGCGCACACCCAATACCACATCCACTTCAATGACATTGCCTTTTCGTTCAATCGAAAAGCGGATGGTAGCACCCGGTTTCAAAGCCGCTACACGGGCAAGAAGTTGCCCTTTATCAACCACGTTTTGGTTCGCAATTTTGACAATCACATCACTAGGAATAATGCCCGCCTTTGCCGCTGGCCCCCCCTCTTGCACGCCCTTGATAAGAACACCTTGCCGGCTTTTGATTTCAAACGTCTGAGCCAATTCTGGGGTGATGTCACTGGGTTCTATGCCGATCCAGCCACGGGTCACGATTCCATCTTTCACGATACCTTCTAACACCTGTTTGGCGGTAGATACTGGTACGGCAAAACCAATACCCATGCTTCCTCCAGACTGGGAAAAAATAGCGGTATTGATACCCAATAAATTACCCTCGGTATCCACTAAAGCACCACCCGAATTACCCGGGTTGATGGCGGCATCGGTTTGAATAAAGTTTTCAAATGTGTTGATTCCCAGTTGATTGCGTCCCAATGCACTCACAATCCCGCTGGTCACCGTTTGCCCCACTCCAAATGGATTGCCAATGGCTAATACTTGATCACCCACTTGAATCGTATCTGAATTACCCAGCAAGATCACTGGAAGTTTATCCAGTTCAATTTTCAAAATCGCCAAATCGGTTTCAGGGTCCGATCCAATGACTTTGGCTAAGGTGTACCGACCATCGTTCAAAGCCACTTCAATTTCATCGGCATTTTCTATCACATGGTGATTGGTAATAATGTATCCATTGGGACTCACAATTACGCCGCTTCCCAATCCAGTTTGGGGTTGCGTACCGGATGAGTCGCCAAAGAAAAATTGAAGCCAAAGCTCATCGGTCACAACTCTTTTTTTACCACCTTTGCTGGTATTGATACTGACAACTGCCGCCGATGCTTTTCGGGCAGCCGCGCGGAAACTCCCATCTACCGCCCCATTCACTCCTGTTTTGGCGGAGGAATTCGCTTCCAATAAAGTAATGGATTCACTGACAACATTTCCCCTGCCGGAACGGTATTCCCCGAACCATTGCGGTTTCAGTGTCAAAATTACAAAATACACCGCCAGCATAATCGTGCTGGTTTGCGCAAATAAAAGCCAAATACGTTTCATGAAGATACCTAAAAATAATCGCCTTGCATTCCAATCCACATTCGATGACCTATTACAACCTCACAACTTTCAGGACTATGCACTGAATGGTTTACAAGTGGAAGGTCGTCTCGCTATAAAACATATCGTGTCCGGTGTCACTGCCAATTTGGCACTGATTGAGGCCGCTATCACCCATCAAGCAGATGCTATTTTGGTGCATCATGGGTTATTTTGGCGAGGTCAAGATATGCGCATTATGGGCTGGATGCGCCAGCGTTTGGGATTGTTGTTAGCGCACGATATTAACCTCTTTGCCTACCATTTACCTTTAGATGATCATGCTCAATTCGGTAACAATGCGCAATTAGCGCGTCTATTGGGCTTACAACCCACGGGACGTTTTGGCGATCAAAATCTCGGTTGGATAGGAAATGCCAACTTTGCCAACACCCACGATTTAGTCCATAAAGTGCAAACGGTTTTGGGACGAACGGTGCTGGTCGTTGGAGAAGCATCCCAGCAATTCGACCAATCTAATCAATTTAATCAATCTAATCCGCCTATACAACGCATCGCTTGGTGTAGCGGAGGCGCTCAAAAATACCTAGAAGCCGCCATTGCTGCCGGAGCACAAGCCTTTATCACCGGCGAAATTTCTGAACCCCAGGTGCATATTGCGCGTGAATGTGGAATCGCCTACCTAGCTTGCGGACACCATGCCACCGAGCGCTACGGCGTGCAAGCCCTTGGAAACCACATTGCCACCCAATTCGGCATACGCCATACATTTATTGAGATTGAAAATCCCGTATGAAATCGTTAATCAAATCCTTGCCTATAGCCATCACAATGGGCGATGCAGCAGGCATTGGACCCGAAATTATTGCCAAATCGTACCAAGCCAACCCGCAGTTAATGGAGGGATGTTTGGTGGTAGGCGATGTAGGTATTATGCGACGTGCTATCAATAAAGTAGCTACTAATGCAGGTAGAATAAGCGCTGTAGCCGAATTAACGTGCATAGAAGAGGTTTGGGAAATGCCCCCTCGCTGCATCGGCGTGCTACCTATTGCCGCTCCGATGGAACTTGTACCGTGGGGCAAGATCAATGCCCAAGCCGGTGCAATGGCGGGGCGTTGCGTCGAATGGGCAGCGGATGCGGCTTTGCGTGGCAAGGTATCGGCAATAGTGACTGCGCCTTTGAATAAAGCATCATTGCACGCAGCCGGTATGCCTTACACCCAATTTCCGGGGCATACCGAATTATTGCAACACCAATCCGCGCAATTTTTGCAACGCGCTGTTGCAGATGTGCCCGTGCGCATGATGCTTGCCAATGAAGAATTGCGTACCGTATTGGTAAGCATTCATGTTTCTTTGCGCCAATCCCTTGAAGCCGTTACGTTTGACAATGTGTTGGAAACGATTGAGATTACCCACCACGCACTCACCCCGATTTTGGGGAGAGCACCGCGTATTGCCGTAGCCGGTTTGAATCCTCATGCTGGAGAAGAGGGATTATTTGGACGAGAAGAAATAGATTGCATCATTCCCGCCATTGCCACTGCCCGTGTACGTGTACGTGGAGTCGTAGTCAATGGTCCTTTTCCACCCGATACCGTTTTTATGCGGGCAAGGCAATTTGTGGATGCCGATGTGGTGATTGCGATGTACCACGACCAAGGTTTAATTCCGGTGAAATACTTGGGTGTCGAAAAAGGGGTGAATGTCACTTTGGGATTGCCGTTAATCCGCACCAGCCCAGATCATGGAACCGCTTTTGATATAGCGGGCACAGGTCGGGCTGACCCCTCTAGTTTGTTAGAAGCTATTCGTATGGCACGATTGTTGGTTGGATCAACATAAATTGCATTTTTTGTTTTTTATTTTTTATTTTTTATTTTTTATTTTTTGTTTTTTATTTTTTGTTTCTTTGCCGCAAACTATCCCTGATTTCTCGCAATAGCCGCACATCTTCGGGCACAGGTGTGGGGACGGGAGTGGTTGGCACAATTTCCGCCGTAGTTGCTTGCTTTTTGAATTGGTTGATTTGCTTAATCATTAAAAAAATAATGAAAGCCAGAATCAAAAAATTCACAGCAACCGTGATGAAATGACCATAGGCAAAGACGGGAACGCCCGCTTTTTTCAAGGCATCCAGCGTGATGATTGTGCCTTCTGGAATCTTCCCCAGCACGATAAATAGATTGGAAAAATCCAATTTGCCAAACGCCGCCCCTACCAAAGGCATGACCAAATCGCCAACGATGGAATCTACAATTTTGCTAAATGCCCCACCGATGATGACCCCCACGGCCAAATCCACCACATTGCCTTTGATGGCAAATTCCTTAAATTCTTGAACCATTCTCATAACAGATAATTCCATTCTTATGTAAAAAAAACGAGGGTAACCATACATTTTTCACGACGACTTATGCCGAAGGAATGCCTATCGTGTCGCATTGATGTAGGAGTAAGTCGATAGGCTCGGATACAATCGCTAGGGTAACCCCCAGTAGTCATATTCATCGAGGATTCTCATGAGTGCAACCCTTGCCGACCCCCATCAAATTGATTCTAGCAAGCGGACTTGGTTGATCGCATCTGGTTGTGCCGGCGCAGTAGGCGCAGGTGCAGCAGCGATTCCCTTTGTCAGCTCCTTTCAACCCTCTGAAAGAGCCAAAGCCGCAGGTGCTGCGGTTGAAGCCGATATTTCAGGATTAAAACCCGGAGAAAAAATGACAGTCGAATGGCGTGGGAAACCCGTCTGGATTGTCCGCCGTACCCCCGAACAATTAGCCGCGCTGGCTGCTCCCAAGCATGTCGATCAGTTGGTTGATCCGAAATCGGAACGCAAACCCACCGAACAAGCGCCCGCTTACGCACGCAATGATGCACGCGCTATCAAGCCCGAATATCTGGTGGTGATTGGTATCTGCACCCACTTGGGTTGTTCACCCAGCGACAAGTTCAAAACCGGCCCCCAACCTTCGTTGCCCGACGATTGGGATGGCGGTTTCTTCTGCCCTTGCCACGGTTCTACCTTCGATTTGGCGGGTCGTGTTTTCAAAAACAAACCTGCGCCCGACAATTTGGAAGTACCGCCACATATGTACCTCTCCGACACCAAGCTGCTCATTGGTGAAGATAAAAAAGCCTAAGCGCGAGAATAAGGATACAAGAACATGGCTACTTTTCACGAAGTTTCCCCGAACGCCCCACTCAGCGAAAAAGCGCTGAATTGGGTCGATAACCGTTTTCCGCTCTCCAAGCTCTTCAAAGAGCACATGAGTGAGTATTACGCACCCAAGAACTTTAATTTCTGGTATATCTTTGGCTCACTCTCCTTATTGGTGCTGGTGATTCAAATCGTTACCGGTATTTTCTTGGTGATGCACTACAAACCCGATGCGGCCTTGGCGTTTGCCTCGGTGGAATACATCATGCGTGATGTGCCGTGGGGGTGGTTGATTCGCTATATGCACTCTACGGGTGCTTCTGCCTTCTTCGTGGTGGTGTACCTGCATATGTTCCGGGGTCTGGTTTACGGAAGCTATCGCAAGCCCCGTGAACTGGTCTGGATTTTTGGTTGCGGTATTTTCCTTGCACTGATGGCAGAAGCCTTTATGGGCTACCTGTTGCCTTGGGGACAAATGAGCTACTGGGGCGCACAAGTGATTGTGAACCTGTTCTCTGCGATTCCTTTTATCGGCCCCGATTTGTCGATTTTGATTCGTGGTGATTTTGTGGTGGGCGATGCAACCTTGAATCGCTTCTTCAGTTTCCATGTGATTGCGGTTCCCTTGGTGTTAATTGGCTTGGTTGCTGCGCACATTATTGCGTTGCACGAAGTCGGCTCCAACAACCCAGATGGCGTGGAAATCAAAGCGACCAAAGACGCTAAAGGTATCCCGTTGGATGGAATTCCTTTCCACCCCTACTATTCGGTGCATGATGTGTTTGGCGTGAGCGTTTTCTTGTTTGTCTTTTCAGCCGTGGTATTCTTTGCTCCAGAAATGGGGGGATACTTCCTTGAATACAACAACTTTGTGCCCGCTGATCCATTCCAAACTCCGCTGCATATTGCTCCCGTTTGGTACTTCACACCTTTCTACACCTTGTTGCGTGCCTTGACTACGGAAATGATGTATGTGTTGATGGTCATCTTGCTCATCGGTGCTATTTTGGCGGTTGTCAAGATTCAAATGCCGACCCTCCTTAAAGCCGTGGTTTTGGGTGGTGCGGTTTTCGTATCGGCTTTGATGCTGGTGATTGATGCCAAATTCTGGGGTGTGGTTGCAATGGGTGGCGGTGTAGTCATTCTGTTCTTCTTGCCTTGGTTGGATAATAGCCCCGTGAAATCCATTCGCTATCGCCCCACATGGCACAAATACCTGTATGCCGTGTTTATCATCAACTTCTTGGTGATTGGCTATTTGGGTACACAACCCGTTGCCCCTATTAGCGGACGTATCGCTCAGTTGGGAACCTTGTTCTACTTCGGTTTCTTCATCTTGATGCCTTGGTGGAGTCGTTTGGGTACGTTCAAACCCGTTCCCACCCGTGTTACCTATAAAGCACATTGAGATAGGAGAACAAGTATGAAAATCATGAATTTTGCGAAAAAAGTTGTTCTCGGAATCACCGTTGCTCTGGGTGTTTCCTCAGCCGTTTGGGCGAGTGATGCTGGCGGTGCAGCATGGGATAAAGCCCCAAACCGCTTGAACGATCCAGCAGCCTTGCAAAATGGTGCCAAGGTATTTGTCAATTATTGCTTGAATTGCCATTCGGCAGCGTTCAATCGCTACAACCGTTTGCAAGACATCGGCTTCACGGCGGAGCAAATTAAAGAAGAATTGGCGGTTACCAATGTCAAAATTGGTGAAACCATGAAGTCGGCGATTGATCCCCAAAGGGCCAAAGCATGGTTTGGTGTGAATCCTCCCGATTTGACCGTTATTGCCCGTTCGCGTGCTGGTGAAGGGGGTTCGGGTATGGATTATTTGTATTCCTATATGCGGGGTTTTTACCGTGACGAAACCAAGCCTACGGGCTGGAATAATCACATTTTCCCCAATGTGGCGATGCCCCATGCCTTGTGGGAACTGCAAAGTACCATGAGCCCTGAGCAATATGACAAAACCGTGGGCGATTTGGTGAACTATATGCAGTGGATGGCGGAACCAGCCCAAGGTACACGGAAAACGTTGGGAATCTTTGCCCTCATCTTTTTTGCCTTGCTGTCGTTCCTGACGTGGCGCTTGAATGCCGCTTACTGGAAAGATATTAAATAATTGACTGGTTATCGGTTAAATTATTGAATTTTTACTGTTTTGGAGTGGGTGAACAATGATCGTTCCCCGCTCCTTTTATATTTTTAGGAGCCTTTAATATGATGGTGCTATATTCGGGTACTACCTGCCCTTTCTCACATCGCTGCCGTTTCGTTTTGTTTGAAAAAGGGATGGATTTTGAGATTCGTGATGTGGATTTGTATAACAAACCTGAAGATATTAGTGTCATGAATCCTTATGGTCAGGTTCCAATTTTGGTGGAGCGCGATTTAATTCTCTATGAATCTAATATCATTAACGAGTATATAGATGAGCGTTTCCCCCATCCCCAACTCATGCCGGGAGACCCTGTGGATCGGGCACGGGTACGTTTATTTTTGCTGAATTTTGAAAAAGAGCTATTCACCCAAGTCGCTATTTTGGAAGCGCGTGGTAAGGGTAATGAAAAAATCCTCGAAAAAGCGCGTTTGCATATCAAAGACCGTTTAACGCAACTGGCTCCGGTATTTTTGAAAAATAAATATATGCTGGGTGATAGTTTCTCAATGCTGGATGTGGCGATTGCGCCTTTATTATGGCGTTTGGATTTTTACGGAATCGAATTAAGTAAAAATGCAGCACCCTTGCTAAAATATGCGGAACGCATTTTTTCTCGTCCCGCCTACATTGAAGCGCTCACACCTTCTGAAAAAGTAATGCGCAAATAACACAAAAGTAAAAAAGTACAAAAATACAAAAATTAAACGCCATAAAACCATGATTGATGAAACCCCTTCTGCTTCAACGCAGCCCTATTTGATTCGTGCTTTGCATGAATGGTGTATGGATAATGGTTTTACACCGTATCTCGCTGTTTTTGTGGATGAAACCGTTCGGGTTCCACGCGAATATGTGAAGGATGGGCAAATCGTATTGAATGTGAGTTTGGATGCAACGGGTGGATTGCATCTGGGGAATGAATTCATTCAATTCAAAAGCCGCTTTGCAGGGGTTGCACGGGATATTATTGTCCCGGTCAATCGGGTGATGGCGATTTATGCCAAAGAAAATGGACAAGGTATGGCGTTTTCGGTAGAACAAACCCCTGAGTCCATACCAATGGATGCCGAACCGGCTCCTCCCCCGCCACCCCCACGACCATCGGGTGGTAGACCGACTTTGACCCGCGTAAAATAATTTAATAATTTAATAATTTAATAATTTAATAATCCAATACAAATAATAAGGAAACGCCATGCTTTTTGTTGTATTAGGTGTGATTTTCATCGTGATGAAATACCTTGAAATAGGATTTGTAGCACCTTGGGATTGGTGGATTGTGCTTTCACCTTTTGCATTAGCCATTGTGTGGTGGACGATTGCCGATATGTCCGGCTACACCAAACGAAAAGCGATTCAAGAAGAAGAGAAACGCAAACAAGAACGTATCCGCCGCAATCGGGATGCGATGGGTCTCAACACCAAAAAACGCCGTTAAGTTTTATATGCTCATTCACCCCCAAATTGACCCAGTTGCCATCCAGCTCGGCCCGTTGTCGATTCACTGGTATGGTTTGACTTATCTAGCGGCTTTCGGTCTCTTCATGTTGTTGGGACGTAGCCGATTGAACCACCCACCCTATGCGTCTCGCCCCGAATGGTCGATGCGGGATGTGGAAGATATTTTGTTCATGGGGGTAATGGGCGTAATAGCGGGCGGGCGCATCGGTTATTGCCTGTTTTACAAGCCCGCTTATTATTTGTCGAACCCCCTTGAGATTTTTGCCGTGTGGCAAGGCGGCATGAGCTTTCATGGTGGAATGCTGGGCGTTGCCGTGGCGTTGATTGGGTTTGGTATTAGCCGCCAAAAATCTTTTTGGGACGTGGCAGATTTTGTAACCCCCTGCGTGCCCACCGGTTTGGCATCGGGGCGTATTGGCAATTTCATCAACGGTGAATTGTGGGGGCGCGTGGCAGACCCTTCTTTGCCGTGGGCGATGGTGTTTCGCGGTGCGGGCGATGTGCCGCGTCACCCTTCCCAAATCTACCAATTTTTGCTGGAAGGTTTGTTGCTCTTTGGGCTGCTGTGGTGGTACGCACGCGGTACGTCGACCCCTCCCAAACGTGGGCAGGTCGCTGCTGCATTTTTATTCGGCTACGGGGTGATGCGCTTTATTGCCGAATTCTTCCGCGAACCCGATGCCCATTTAGGCTATCTGTCGCTGGGCATGAGCATGGGGCAATGGCTGTGTGTGCCGATGATTGGGGGCGGAATCGGAATCTGGTTATGGGCACGGAAAAACTAAATACCGACAAATTAAGCACCGAGCAAACCAACGCCGACCACACCGCGCTAGACCGTTATAGCATGCCCGATTTGGTATCGGCATTGGTGGATGACCAATACTTGGCGGTGCAAGCGGTGCAAAAAGCCGCGCCAGTCATTGCGTGGGCGGTGGATTCTGCCGTACCGCGCATTCAGGCGGGTGGGCGCTTGATTTACATGGGTGCGGGCACATCGGGGCGCTTGGGTTTGTTGGATTCGGTGGAATTGAATCCCACTTTCTCATGGGACAAAAATCGGGCGATTGCGTGCATGGCGGGTGGTTTAACCGCCTTGGTACACGCCGTAGAAGGTGCAGAGGACGATGCCGCGCAAGGTGAAAAAGACCTGCTCAACGCCCAACCAACTGCGAACGATGTTATCTTTTTGATAGCAGCATCTGGGCGCACACCTTACGTTCTAGCCGGATTGCATTGCGCAAAACGTGTAGGCGCGTTGACGGTAGCAATCGTCAATAATGCCGATTCTCCTATCGGAAACGCAGCCGATATTGCGATTGTGTTGGAAACGGGCGCGGAGATCATTTCCGGCAGCACACGCCTGAAAGCGGGTACAGCCCAGAAAATCGCGCTCAATACGCTATCTACAGCGATTATGGTGCGGTTGAATAAGGTATATGGCAATTTGATGGTGGATTTACGCGCCACCAATGCCAAGCTCGTGCTGCGTGCCGAAGCGCTAACCATGCAGATTACGGGTGCGCCCGAAGCCACCGCCCGTGCCACGCTGCAAGCCTGCGATTACCACATCAAAACGGCGGTCGTGGCGTTGTTGGCAAATATCTCTACTGCCGAAGCCGCACAGCGCCTTATGCAGGCAGCGGGAAGTGTTCGTGATGCCATCCAATCCCCTGCGCCATCGCAACGGTAACATTCTCACGCCCGCTGGCTTTGTGCGGGGCACGGTGCATTGGGGCGAGGCGGGGCGTATCACGCATATCACCGGACAAGCCATCACCGAATTTGAAGCGCGGGATGGTTCCGCACCGTTGATTTTGCCCGGATTTATGGATTTGCACGTTCACGGTGGTGATGGATTCGACATCATGGAAGGCGGCGAAGCCCTTGCCCGTATCAGCGCTCTGCACGCCCGCCACGGTACGACATCGCTTTTAGCCACCACCATGACCGCCCCGTTTGCGGATTTGGAAGCGGCTTTTACCGCCATGCGTACCTCATCGCATCAGCCCACAGGCGCACGGGTGCTGGGCGTGCATCTGGAAGGTCCGTACATCAACCCCGCCATGCTGGGGGCACAGCCCGATTTCACCGCGCCGATTGATTTGAATCGGCTTCAACAACTGCACGCGATTTTTCCGATTCGGTTGATTACACTTGCCCCGGAAGTCGCGGGCAATCAGGCGATGATTGCGCCACTGTGTGCTGCCGGATTCCAAGTCCAAATCGGGCATAGCCAAGGCACGTATGAAGACGGCGTGCGAGCCTTGAATGCCGGAGCGCGTGGATTTACCCATCTTTTCAACGCCATGACGGGTTTGCACCACCGTGCACCGGGCATGGTCGGTACGGCGTTGGCGCACGCGGAATATGCCGAAATCATCCCCGACTTAATCCATGTTCACGCGGGTGCTATGCGGGTGGCGCTGCGCAGTATTCCCAAACTGTATTGCGTAACCGATTCCACCGCCGCCGCTGGAATGCCCGATGGTGCATACCGCCTTGGTCGCCACACGGTGCATAAATGCTTGGGCGGTGTGCGCTTGGCAGATGGCACGTTGGCGGGTTCGGCTTTGACAATGGATCAAGCTCTGCGTAATCTCGTTCACACACTGGGATTGAGCCTTGCTGAAGCCGCATTGCGCACCTCCACCCACGCTGCGGATTATCTCGGCATCCCCGACCGAGGGCGATTAACACCCGATGCGTGGGCAGATATGGTGGTGTTGGATGCGGGTTTGAAGGTGGTGGATGTGGTGATGGAGGGATTTCACCCCTTACCTTTTACCGATAATGGTAAACAATGACATGATTTTTCATGCTGCCTCTACGGTGAATCAAGAAAATCAGTGCGATCTTTACCACTACCGAACTAACAAAGATGCCTAACGTAAAGGTAAGGGGTGCGCGTAGCGCATCCCACTTGACCCCTATGTTAGCCTAATTGAAAACACCCACAAGCTGAAAAAACCACCACAGCAGAAAAAACCATTCCGAAGCCACAATTGCTACTAAAAGCAGAGCAAGCAATGCACAGCAGATAAGCGATAGAAGCCGATTTTTCTAAAAAACCACAAGTGCGAAAAACCGCAGAATGCTGGAAACTGGAAACGTAAAACGGGGAGGTAAAACCCAAATTCACAAAGACGGGCTAACGTAAAGTTCACCTGCGGCGCCAAAAGTGGCGCGCGAAGCGCGACACTTTTGGTGACGTCAGGTGCAACGGCCTGTTATGCCGAACAAGATTTTACCAGTCTGTCTATATATGCGTTTAGCAATCGTTGAGCCAAACCATAAGAATCATTATAGATCTTTAACATTTCATCACTGTCTTCCTTCAAAGATCTTGCATGAACCAATTGAGACCTATACTCATAAAGCGTATAAAATAACTTTGCATCTTTCCCGCCAAGTAAATCTTTTACTAGATTTTTACAGCTTTTGCTAATAGATTGAAACTGAATTGATTTTAATGCTTGATTTAGTGTCGATTTGGTGTTTTGATCAATGGCGTCATAGCCATCTAGAGTGCGCGCTAAATATTCTAAAGTATCCAGCTCTGTCTTGGGCCTAAGGGTCTTTTCTGATAGAACCTCAATGACAGTCATTGATAATATTATTTTATTGATTAATGAATCATCAAAAATCAATGTTGTTAATATTGATGTGGCGGTCTCAACTTTTTTAAATCGTTGATCTGTAATATGTATTGAGTTTAAATTGTCATAGTGATGTTTAAAAGTTTCGCTAAAATTAATTATATTTGCTGGCCCTTTTTCTTCACGTGCCTCGCTATCCCATGGAAAAGATTTTTCTGGAAACAACACAACACCAAACTTGTCACTAAAGTGAATTAGTGGAATTTCGTAGTGCGATTCTGATAATTCGGTATTTTCTTGCAGGAACTTACTTTCAGCTTTTTCTTTTATTATTTCAAGCATGGCCTCTGAAGCTAAATTTTTAGGGTAAGCAATACCGATACCTATTTTTGCAAAAGCCAATATTAAAGCTTGTTCAACCTTTTTTGATTCTTGAGCTATTTCACGATAAATAAGTGAATCTGTGTTATTTAGTATTAAGATATTGCTATCTTTTAATGACTGATTTTTGTCTGCTGTAATAACGTATTTCCCGAGTATATATAGCGATTCGTGTGCCAAGCCTAGTGGTTCCGATACTTTGAATCGAATATAAAAATTCCATTTATCATCGGAACTTGCGATAACTATATTTTCAGTGTTTGGTTCGATGCTTCTGGTGGATAGTTCAGTTTCCAATAAACCTAAGAAATCCGAAGTGTCGGTAGGTTCAAGTGTGTTTGCAAAGTCCATTATGGATTTATTTATAATATCAGCGGCTTCAGTATTGGTTTTGTTGTCTTTTTCCATTATTTGTTTAACCAATTCTGGCAAAATGTCAGCCAACTGAGTAATGTTAATTTTGTCGATTGGTTTTTTAAAGGCAACACCAAACAACTCACCCAAAAAAATGCTGCTATTCATGTTAATTGCTATGATGATGTGAAGTTGAGATAATAACTACTGAATTTGGTATCGACACTGTATTTTTTGCATAACGTAAAGTTCACCTGCAACCCCAAAAGTGCGCGCCAAAGGCGCGAACTTTTGGGGTTGTCAGGTGCAACGGGAAGTTAAAATTATATTTCTTCTAGTTTTCTCCCTAATGCTTTAAACATTATTGAACTCCAATGATTTGGAAAGGGGGAAGCATCTATTCCAGGTTTTATTATGCACTGATTTATATTGTCATTTGAACATTTGAAAGATCGCATCATGCTAATTTGCCCAAGTGGTACAGAGACTGCCTGAGATGCTTTTTTCGCATACCGTTTGGCAATATTAAAATCCTTAAAGTGAGCGAGTGCCTTCTTTTTATCATATTCACACCATGTGAGTGGTATAGATGTGAAAAAAGTAAATACTTTTGTTAGTTCATCGTATTCTGCATCAATCCATTGATTAGTAAAAAATATATCCTTATCTAAATAAGGATGAATTATTTGCGCTTCTGGCGTAGATGAAAAATTCTCTTTTTTCTCAGTTAGGTTGCAGTCTAAACACGACGGAATCAAATTGTATGGCAATATTGAAAATTGAGGGAATTGTGATTTTGGGAGAAAATGGTCTAAATTTTTTGGTACGCCAATACCACCACAAAAAGGACACTCTTCCTTAGATGAGTTTAGTATTGCATCATATATTTTTCTAGCGGGCTTCCCTTCGGGAACAAAAAACTGAGAGTAGATTTTAATTAGTTCAGACTTTGTCAAATCTTTCACTACTTTGGGATCTTTTTCCGCAGTGCTAATTTGTGGCAGCTTAAAAAGCTCCCCAGTCTTTGCGTGTGTCGTATAAATTTCGGAAATATTCACTAGATCAGACTTTGCATCTTCTAGTTTACTTTTGAGTTCGTCAAGTTTAATTATGCCATCTATACAGTCTTTGACGGAGTCTTCGATGCCATATTTTGTTTTATTAAGCCGCATCATTTTTTTCGTCCGAATTGCGAATTGAAATAAGTGTTCCTAGTATGGCGCGACCTTCAATACCTAAATGATCATTGTACTCTTCGAGTATCTCTGAATAACTCTTTCCTGAAGCTACTGACTGTGATAGTAACTCATGGAATCCTGAGGCTTCAACTTCTAACCCAAATATCTCTCTAGTGAGGGTTCCAACATTTTCTCCAAATGTTTCAATTCTTGGTCTAGCCGTATTAATGTTACTGCCTGTGCGGAATAGCTTCCAAACACAATGACGCGGAATTTCTTGCAGAATTACAGGCGAGTGCGTAGCTATAATGGCAACACCATTTCGATCATCTAACAGATCTGATAACGCGCGAATAAATGCAGATAACAGAGGGGGGTGAAGGTGACTTTCTGGCTCATCTAAGATAACCAGGGTTTTTTCTTCAACAGTCTCAATCAGTTTGGTCACTATCAGTAAAATAATAAAGTGGCCAGAACTCATTTTTTCTAAAACGTGTAATATAATTTCTTTAAGCTCTTCTCGATTGCCGTTATTTAATGTGATTTGATCATATTTTTCAATTAACCGAGTCAAAAACATTTGAGAAAAATTTATATCAGATCCTAGTTTTTCAATAGCGCGACGCCAGCGATCTCTTTTTGCAGCTTTCCCAAAACAATAGGTTAAAGATTTAAAGCACTCATTACGCAGTTCCGCTATTGATTTATTCTTACTTGAATCAAGATCATTTTTCAGCCCAATATAAAAATAACAAGTTCCCTTTGCCGGATCTGATTGATTTTGGGGCGGTGAAAACGTATCAAATGCGCTAAAAGAAATTGAAACGAGATTACTGAAGTAGTCGTTAGATATTTCTTTCTCACTCCCCCCTAGCTCTATTATTTTAGAGTCGGTTGGTTGTTTTGTTATGTTTTTCACAAACTCATTTAGTATCGTGGTTTTTCCTGCGCCATTTCTTCCGATTATTGCATGAATATTTGTTCGCGGCTTTTTTTCAGGACTTACTCTAAACACCAAGCTAAATGCGTCAAAGTTTGATTTGGCTGGGCTTGTGAACCTGAATTCAAAAGGGGTTAATTCGGGCTTGTTGTCTAGTATTCTTCGGAATTGACCTTTTATTGTCGTTAGGCTGGTTTCGCGGAGTAATGAAGTACTAAAAACTTCCTCATCTTCTATTGTTGGTATTATCTTGTCGTTGTGAACAATGTCGCGTAGTGCTGACAGTATTTGTTCTTTTTCTGCTATTTTGTGAATAGATTTGTAATAATCTATACTCTCACCGAGAGAGAAGAACTCATCTGTTAATTCTTGAAACGATGAAGGTATTTTTTGAAATGTTGGAGTTTCTTTGGTCTGACCTTTGAATCCTATTTTTATATTACCAATGTTCGTAATTGATCCCTGCTGATCTCTATAGCAGAGATTAAACATGGTAACAAATGAATAGTCGTTCCATCTATCTACCTGAAGGTAGTAGGTATTTTTTTCATTTTTTGGAATATCGTCATTCCGTTGGATAATTCGAAAGGTAATCATAAATGGGTAATAATTTTAACGTATTAATTCACCTGCCGCTTGCCAGTGGCGCGAAGGAACGAGCGACGCTGGCAAGCGGTCAGGTGGAATGTCGGGTTAGACTGCATTCTTGTACGCGGCCACAACGTCCTTTGGCAGGAATACATACTTGAGAACCTCGTCCAAGATCTCGGGATGAAGAGAGAGTGGCGAGTTCCCGCTTGAGGACATACGCGTGTACGTTATGGATTTTCGGCGCCCTTTTCCGAAGTACATGTTGTGCCAAACTAGGCCAGGTCGGCTTGGATGATCCGACTTGGCAAGTACCCGTTCTAAGTGCCCACCCATGATCGAAAACTCTTGTGGTGGTCTACTTTCAGCTTGCTCATTCCTCTTGAGTTCAAACGCAAGCAAATTGACTTCGCCCCCTGTAAGTGGCTTCACATTGTAGTCAAGAACTCGCGCGTAGCGGCGGATATCCCAGACGGCTTTGTCCAAGCGAAATAACTCGTCCCCAATGGTGTAGTACGGTGTTTCGTAGTACCTAAAACGACCATATGTATCCAAGTATGTAAGGAACTTGTGCGTCTCTGGGGACAAACGGACTTCAAATTTATCCGATTGCTCGAAGGCTTCGAGAAGCTTCGACAGGTCGTGGCTCTTCGGGGCCTTAATCCGATTCAGCACAAGGATGCACTTTAGGTACTTCTCAATCGCTTGAAGGCTTTGCCAAAGAAATTGAGGTACAAGTTGCGCACGAAACGACAGGCGAGCGGCGATGTAATCGCAGTCGGCGATTTCTCGGAACGAGCGTATCGCAAAGTCATTGAGAAGGATGTCGGTCGTGTTCATGTGGTCTAACGTAAAGGTAAGGGGTGCGCGTAGCGCATCCCACTTGACCCCTATGTTAGCCTAATTGAAAACACCCACAAGCTGAAAAAACCACCACAGCAGAAAAAACCATTACGAAGCCATAATTGCTACTAAAAGCAGAGCAAGCAATGCACAGCAGATAAGCGATAGCAGCCGATTTTTCTAAAAACCCACAAGTGCGAAAAACCGCAGAATGCTGGAAACTGGAAACGTAAAACGGGGAGATAAAACCCAAATTCACAAAGACGGGCTAACGTAAAGGTAAGGGGTGCGCGTAGCGCATCCCACTTGACCCCTATGTTAGCCTAATTGAAAACACCCACAAGCTGAAAAAACCACCACAGCAGAAAAAACCATTCCGAAGCCACAATTGCT
>JBDKGR010000027.1:0-20024 GCA_039798085.1 Pseudomonadota bacterium | reverse complement strand
GTTGCAGGCGTTGCGTTGGGTGTATTGATTGTGTTAATTGCGTTGTTGTTGGTGTTGTCGTAGTCATCAATACTTCCTAAAAACTGAAATTCAAGTTTGATGCGATAGTCTTTGGATCGGGCGTAAGTAGCATAAAAAGGCGCTTCTTCCGTTTCTGGTTTGCTTGGAACGGCACGCCACGCAATAAACCGGCTGAAATCAAAACCAAGCTCTGCCAATTCTGCTTTCACAATGCGTTCCCGCGCCCTGCTATTCCGGCTGTTCAGGGCATCCAAGAATTCCATATTTTCCGCATTGCACACCATCACAATCTGTTCCAATTTGAATTTGGCTTGGGGGTTCCATCGTTGTTGTTCGCATTTAATATGCTCGTAATAAAACTGGCTTCCAGCTTCTTTGAGGGCATCGGCAATTTGCTCAATCACTGCAACTGCGCGTTTGGGGGTAGCGATGACACCATCGGTTTCGTGAACGGGGGAGCCTAAATCGGCTTGGCTTTCTTTGAAAAATTCAATGACTTTGTGCAAAACGTGTTTCATATCGGGACTCCTTACTGGTGAATCTGGTAAATCTGAGCAACACCGCATTGCTCATATTCATTTATACGGATCGCCGCCACAATTCGGTTCATGTCGGCTACGATTAACACTATGAATCCGATCACCAAAGACCCCACCCAATCCACCCACACCCCCATGATGCAGCAGTACCTCGGGTTGAAAGCCGAGTACCCAAATACGCTGCTTTTCTACCGCATGGGCGATTTTTATGAGATGTTCTACGCCGATGCCGAAAAAGCCGCGCGGCTACTGGACATCACGCTCACCACGCGCGGGCAATCGGCGGGGCAGCCGATTCCGATGGCGGGTGTGCCGTTTCATGCGATGGAAAATTACCTTGCTAAATTGATTCGGCTGGGTGAATCGGTGGCGATTTGTGAACAAACCAGCGCCCCCAACGGCAAAGGCCCGGTTGAGCGCAAAGTGGTGCGCGTGGTGACTCCGGGGACGCTGGTTGATGCCGAATTGCTGAATGAAAAATCCGAATCCCTGTTGATGGCATTGCACCAAGGCGGGCGCAATCGCTACGGCTTGGCGTGGTTTTCGGTGACGCAAGGCGTGGTTCACATCACCGAATGCGCTGCCGAGGAAATCGCCGATTGGATTGCCCGTGTCAGCCCCAGCGAATTGATTTACAGCGCGGGCGCAACGCTGGCGTTGGAGGAACGGCTGAAAAAAATCCCGAATCTTTTTTCCACCATGCGCCCCGAATGGCAGTTTGATGCGCCTTTGGGGTTGCGGAAGTTGTTGGAATCGCTCCAAGCCGCCAGCCTTGCCGCGTGGAATGCCGACCCTTTTCCGTTAGCCCACGCCGCCTGCGCCGCGCTGCTCTCCTACGCCGAACACACGCAAGGGCGTGCCTTAACCCACATCAGCAGCATTCAGGTGCAGCGCGACGGCGAGTTAATCGACCTGCCGCCCACCACGCGGCGCAATTTGGAACTGGTTCAAACCCTGCGCGGCGAAGATTCGCCCACGCTGTTTTCCTTATTAGATACCTGCATGACCGGAATGGGCAGCCGTTTGCTGAAAACGTGGCTTTTATCCCCCGCCCGCGACCGCCATCCGGCGCAGCAGCGGCTCGATGCGATTGGCACTTTGCGCGAAACGGGTTTGTGGCAAATTTTGCGCCAGCAAATTAAAGGCTGCGCCGATGTCGAACGCATTACCGCCCGTATTGCGCTGCGCCAAGTGCGTCCGCGTGAGTTGGTCGCACTGCTGCAAACGCTACAAAAAACGGAGCTGCTCACGCACAGCCTGTCTGCATTAGCGGACTTTTTTGATACGATCTACCATGATTTAACACCGTCTCCCCACTGCGTTGCATTGTTGCAATCCGCGATTGCGCCCGAACCCGCTGCCTTGGTGCGCGATGGGGGCGTGATTGCGACCGGATTCGATGCCGAATTGGATGAACTCCGCGCCATTCAAACCAATGCCGACGGCTTTTTGCTGGATTTAGAAGCCCGCGAGCGCGAGCGCACCGGCATTGCGAATCTGAAAGTGCAATACAACCGCGTGCATGGCTTTTTTATCGAGGTGAGCCAAGGGCAGTTGGATAAAGTCCCCGCCGATTACCGCCGCCGCCAAACCCTGAAAAACGCCGAACGCTTCCTCACGCCCGAGCTGAAATCGTTTGAAGACAAGGCGCTATCCGCCCAAGAACGCGCCTTGTCCCGCGAAAAATACCTGTTTGAGCAGGTGTTGGATCGCCTGCAAACTTTTGTTTCCGGTTTGACCCGCACCGCCCGCGCCTTGGCAACTTTGGATGCGCTGTGTGCGCTCACCGAGCGTTCGCTTACGTTGGAATGGTGCGCACCGCGTTTTGTTGCCGAGCCGTGTATCGACATTGTTCAAGGGCGGCATCCGGTGGTGCAGGCGCGGCTGGCGCAAACATCGAATAGCGCGTTCATTGCCAACGATACGCAGATGAACGTCAAAGAGCGCCTTCACATCGTAACCGGCCCGAACATGGGCGGAAAATCCACGTATATGCGGCAAGTTGCGCTCATCGTGCTGCTGGCGAGCATGGGAAGTTACGTTCCGGCGCAATCCTGCCGCTTGGGGGCGATTGACGCAATTCACACCCGCATCGGCGCGGCGGACGATTTGGCGAATGCGCAATCCACCTTCATGCTGGAAATGACCGAAGCCGCGCAGATTTTGCACGCCGCCACGCCGCAATCGCTGGTTTTAATGGACGAAATCGGGCGCGGAACAAGTACCTTTGACGGTTTGGCGCTGGCATCGGCAATCGCCACGCAATTACACGATAAAACCCAAGCATTTACTTTATTTGCCACGCATTATTTTGAATTAACCGAATTTCCGGCTACCCACCACCGCGCACAAAATTTGCACGTTAGCGCGACCGAATCGGGTAAAGATATTGTTTTTCTGCACGAAATTAAAAAAGGGGCAGCGAGTAAAAGTTATGGTATTCAAGTCGCCCGATTAGCCGGAATGCCCGCAGCCGTTTTGCACCATGCGCGGCATACTTTATCGGCATTAGAAAATCATGCCAATCAATCCAAAAACCAAGTGGATTTATTTGCTGCTCCGGTGGATGATGCTATGGAAACCGTAGCTGCAAGCGCAGTCGATACGCGCCTTACAGCCTTAAACCTTGATACATTGACCCCGCGTGAGGCGTTGGATGTATTGTATGAATTAAAGGCGTTGCTTGCTTTATAAGCATTGACACGCGCCTGCACACCCTTCTCGCCGAATTTGCCGATACCCTCCAACGCCTGCCCAAAATGCGGCAAGAAGTGGAGGCGTGGATGCAAACCTCCGGCATTGATTGGGCCGTTTAGAACCCCAAACGGGTGATGGAAGGGGAATTTACTTGGGATGCTGCGATGGAAAAATTCAAAGGACATGATCGTTTTGCAGGATATAACGATTGGCGTTTACCTACGATTGAAGAATTAAAAACACTTATATTACCCAATGAAATCCCTGCCATTGATTTAGAAGCATTTCCAAATGGGGCTTCTTACGTTTGGTCGGGTTCGCCCTATGCCTACAATACGAGCGGCGCGTGGTTCGTTGGTTTCTACGATGGCTACTCCGACTACTACTTCCGCTACGACAGCTACGGTGTGCGGCTGGTGCGCGGCGGACAGTGATTTTGAGCGCGTAGCGCCTTGTGACCCCTCTCCCCAACCCTCTCCCACAGGGCGAGGGTAAGGCAAATGGGAAAAGTGGGAAGCGGCGGGAGCCGCGAATAAATTGCAGGATTACTCTCAAAAGTTCGCGGCTGCCGCCGCTTCCTACCGATATAAGAAAACCGCCTTTTGCAGGTGTTTTTGGGCGATATAGTGCAATAAAAGCCATTGTCCCGACCCCGCAATGCCCAAGCCGACTACCAAGCCAATCCAAAAACCTTCGGCTTGCAGGGGCGGCAACCATTGGGGAATCCATCCCAAGCCCAACACACAACCAAGTGGCAACCCGATGAGCCAAAAGGCGACCAGATGAATCACCATCGGTAAACGGGTTTCTTTGTAGCCGCGTGTAGCGCAACTGGCGGAAACCTGAATCGCATCCGATACCTGATACCACGCTGCCCATAATAACAAGCCTGCGGCAACCGGAATCACCACCGCATCGTTGGTATAAAGCCCTACAATTTCACGGTTCAGCAGCGCAATTAGCAGAGCGGCAATCAGTGCCAAAAACGCCGATAAGCTAATCCCGACATGGGATCGAAAACGGGCTTCAACCACATCGCCTGCGCCCAATGCTTGCCCCACGCGCGTCAGCAGTGCCAAGCCCAAACTCAACGGCAGCATAAAGGTGAGCGAAGAAAAATTCAGCGCAATTTGATGCGCCGCCACCTGCACCGTGCCAAAACGTGCAACCCACAAAGCAATCAACCCAAAAGCGCTGCTTTCGGCAAAATACGTCACGCCAATCGGCAAACCGAGCAGCAATAAATGGCGAATTTCTACCCAATGCGGGGCTTCAAAACGGTCAAATGGCCATGTCGATTCGTACACTGCGCTGCGCCGCATCCACCACAGCAGAGCCACCAAATTGAAAACCATACAAATCAAGGTTGCCCACGCACAGCCCACGCCGCCCATTGCCGGAAAGCCGAGGTTGCCAAAAACCAAAATCCAATTCAGCAGCACGTTGAGTGCCAATGCCAACACGGCAATCAGCATAATCGGCTTGGTTTGGTTCAGGCTGGTGCTATAGCCGTACAACACGCGGTAGCACGCAAACACGGGCAGCCCCAAGCTGGTGATGCGCACAAAGCGGGTGGCAACATCTTCCACCACCGGTTCTAGCCCCATGCCCACAAAGAAATACGCACTTCCATTCACGGCAAGCATGGCGATTAGCCCCACACCCACGCCCTTCCACAGGGCTTGCCGGACTACGGAGGGAATACGATCCCATTCTTTTGCGCCTACGTGGTGAGAAATAACCGGATTCACCGCCATCATCACGCCCATGAGGGTGACAAAGACAATCATCCAAATCGACGACCCCAACGCAATGCCCGCCAAATCCTGCGCCGAGGCATGACCCGCCATTGCGACATCCGCCACCGACATCCCGACATTGGCAAGTTGCCCAATCAAAATCGGCCAAGCCAGTTGCCAAAGGGCTTTGATTTCGGTAGTGATACGTTGTTTTTTATGCGGCATAGATGGATGGTTCCCACGTTTCACCTTACCACTACCCATCTTTATTTATTTTGGGGTTGCAAAGTAACGCTCATCGAAGTGGGTTCAATTTGGATTTTTTGCAGCGTCCATTTTTCACCCCACGCGGTTAATTGTTCGTTGGTCAATTTATAAATGGGAATATCAAAACCGATTTTCTTTCCCACCCAAGTTTGTGCCACGCGACGTGCAGCACCATCCACAAAAGCGGGCATATTATTGACATCAAACGAATCCACCGCAAATTCTTTCAGCACCACCGCTTGCTGTTCGGGGCTATAAACCGGAACGCCGGACATTTGAATATCGCCACTCAAAAAAGTCATCCCCAGCATTTCGGACGCAATTTTTGCAGAGAATTTCGCGCCCACCCGCTGTTGATTCGGCATCAACACAATGACCGGATTACTGGCAATAATCCCGTTCTCTTTCAGCGTTTTGGCAATCGACTCCCATTTGCGATTGGTAGCCGCTTGAATCGCGCTTTGATCGACGTGCAGTGTCTTGGGCATAAGCAAAGAACTGCACGCTGTTACGCCAATCGCTAGCGATGCTAGCGATGCCAGCAATGCTAGTAAACCGATGGTTGGTTTAGAAATTAGTTGAAGATACATGGGAAAACTGTTATATAGTGTGGAGAATTTTCTTTGAAGGAGAACAACATGAGCGATAACGAATTTCTAAAACCCAACTCTGCCCCCGTCATCAAGCACATCGAAATATACCAAAGCATCATCAACCGCATGGCGGGTAATAGTGCCGCGTGTAAGCAATGGGCAGTAGGGCTGGTTTCTGCAATTCTTATGCTGATTGCTGAAAAGGGGAAAGTTGAATTGGCAGTACTGGCAACAATCCCTGCTATCTTGTTTGGCTTTTTGGATGCCTACTACTTGGCATTAGAGCAACAATTCCGCAGCGTCTATAACCAATTCGTAAAGAACCTTCACAGCGGCAATTTGACTATTGAATCTCTTTATGTCGTAAAAACTGACGGAAAGCTACCCGAAACGTTCCGCAAAGCGCTTTTTTCGTTTGCTATTTGGCCATTTTATGGTGGGATTGTTTTATTGGTGGTAGTTGCACGGTGGATTGTAGGCTGAACCCTTCAGAACTACTTCAATATTTCCAACATATCCTCTTCTTTGTCATAAAAATTATAAAATCCATTTTTTGCCAATGCGCAGTTAATCTCCCATAACAACGGGGATAATTTTTTTACTTTAAGAATACCTAATTTTAATGCCCAAACATCCGATATAATTTTCAAAACTTCAGGTAGAGCAACTACCATGCTATCTATAAATTTCTCCTTGCCGGGGTACTTGTTTTTTTCCAATTTCCAAAATTTAGTTAGATCCTCTACAGATTTTGAATTTTCTGCATAAATGTAATCCCGCGCTGACTCAAGCACGATTGGATATATTCTGCGGCAAAAAATCTTTTTTGAGAACAGAGAGGACTCCCAAATACCATACAACTCTAATATACAGTTAATTGACCTAAAGTATTCTTCATTGAAAATAATTACAACATAAGGCGATAATTTTATTTTTTCCAACAGGTCGCTAGCATATTCTTTGTATTCAACAAGTCTATCGAAATAAACTCGAACATAAGGGAGTACCTTCTTTGCATTTCTTTGAATTTCAACAATTAAATCTTCCAACTCTTCAGATTCATCATTGCCATAAGAAATACATACATCTGTAGTAACACGCAATGTATTTAAAATGCGACGCGCTACATCAGAGCTACCATTAAAATCACTCCTTCTTATCTCCACAATCCTGCTTGAAGGGTTAAAAATAATCTTTTTACTACTATATATCCCACAAAAACTTTTGACTAAAAAAATCCTAAAAACCTCATTATCAAAATCATCAAGTATGAATTTTTTTATATTATGTGCAACACATTCTTGACTATTGTCATCAAAATCAACAACATAAACTTTTAACGACGTATCATTTAAAGCGTGCAAAGCTTGAGCACAATCATGCACTGCCTGAATTCTGGATTCAAGTTCAGAATCAGATGATATGATCACATTCACCATATCGGACAGACTATTACTATCCGATGCAAGAAGTAAAATATCTCGTTTCATTACATTAATAACTTACAAAAAGTAGAAATCTAATTCCTTATTTTTTCCAAAAAAAACTCTTTCGTTAGGAAATTACCATTTCTAACCTTCTCAATCAAGTATGTACAATCATCTTTATATGCCATTGCTCTATTTGGATAAGCTGTCAAAATAAAAATCTTGACTGTTCCTCCAAGTTCTTTTGCATCAGCGATAAGACTTAAACCATCAACATTTCCACCATCAGAGTCATTCAGTGCTATATCAAGGATAACTATTTTTGGAACTCTCTTAATATCTTTGAATAAGAGCCTCGCTGAATTTATATCATCAGCAATTTCGACATCGAAACCATCTTCTTCTAACCAACGAGAAATTATCTCTTGCCATGCTTCATCATCCTCTACAACCAAAGCCAGTGGTTTAACTGATGGTAATTTAAGTTTCAAAGAACTTAAAGGAGCGGGAATGGATAAACAAAAAACTTTTCTTTCATCATTAGACTCAACCAATATCAAATCACCACCCAATGATTTTGCAAGAACTCTACTCCTCCACAAACCATAACCATGATCACCATCTTCTGAACTAACACCTAATTCAAATATAGTATCTTCTATCCCTTTAGGAATAGGGATACCATTATCAACTACCTCAATATACACGAATCCATCCCTACGAAAAACAGAAATCCCCAAATAAAGTCGCCCCATATGAAATTTTGATTTCACTTTTTTATAAAGTGCAGTTGCTGCATTATCAATTATCGCATGAAGGCAATTTAATATATTCCGATATAAAACCTTAACAAAAATATCTTCATCAGGAGTAAAACTCCACTTCACTGACAATATTTTATCTAACTTCTTCTCAACAGTTATTTGCTTAACCAAAGTAGATAAAATATCCTTAAGTGATATATCTTGGGGTTGTTGATTAGCAGCAACTAGATGTACCTTATGGAGAAGATCATTCACCACCATTGTAACGCGAGGTAAAAGTTGATTACGAGTATTTTGCAAAACATCAAAATCTTTCAAAGCAATTGCTTTTTTAAAGTTCTCGTCTATTTCTTTTAAATTAACTCCTAAGGAGCCCAAAGAGTTATTCAAACGATGAGTGATATCCTGAGCTACTAAACTAGTCGAAAGAAGTGCCTCTTTTTCTGCAATTTCTTTCTGCATCTTCTCCAATTGCCTATTAGTTTTTTCCAAATTTAATCTACTAAGCAAATCGGATATATGAGAAGATATAGCCTCCAAAAATCCAACATCTGATTGACTATACAAATAATCCTCACTGACGTGATAAAGTACAATTACACCAATATTCCGTCCTTCACTCACAATAGGTACACCAACCCAAGACGCATAAGTATCTTCGATCTTATTTTCATGACCGAGCTCAGCATACCATTGCATAGACTGTTCTTTGGTGAAGATAAGAATAGGTTCACCTGTGGCAAGGATACACTCTGTACGTCCTTTTTTATCTGAATTTTTATCAAATGGACGAGATGCAACAGTAATCTGTTTTACCTCCGAATCATCGGATTTTTTCTGATAAAAACGTGGGAATGAAATTTCTTGCGTCTCCTCATCAAGCAAAGCGATATACATATTACTTGCAGACATCGCCTTTTCGGTATATTTGTATGCCAAGTCATAAACATCATTCAACACCAATGACTTCTGCGCTGTAATTTCTTTTCCGAAGTCGGTCAGAGCTTGAAATTGTGCATTTTTACGACGTAGCGATTGTTTGATTCCAATAGAAGAAATTAAATCCCCAAGAAAAGCCCTTAAATTACTAGGAAGAGAATGACTTGACTCAATGATAAAAATCTTAGTCAATAAACCACTATCTGTACAAGACATAGGAAATAACTTGCCAAAACCATTTTTCGGAATGGGCGATTTATTAAATATAGAATTGGAAATCATATTTTCAATTTCATTTTTAAAATTTTTAGAAACTAAATTTAAAGATACATCCTTTATAGGATCAAAAACTCTTTTACCATATCTATATTGATATTCAACTTTTGGTTTATTTATACCTTTTTCAATAGAGATAACTATAAAACTTACAAACCCATAAATCTCCTCAATCTTACTACCAGCAACATCATACAAATGATAATACTTTTGGTCATTAAAAAAATAGTTATCAAAATCACCCTTATTAAAGCTTTTCAAGAAATCATTAATCTTATCTCTATGATTATTTCGTAAATTAACAGCAGTAATATCTGCAAAACGGCTCAAAAGAATTTTATCATCATCGTATGCACATTCATGATGTTTATTACGTAGCACAAAGAAACCAATACTATGCTGCTTTCTAGTACGCATAGGTGCAATAGCATAAGAATGGTATCCGTCTGGTAACTTTCCCTTAAATTCAATTACATTATCATCAGTAGCCAATAATTCTTCAACTGAAATATCACCAAAGAATTTACTTAAATCTTCAATATTTCTAACGCCATCACTATGAAAATTATCTAATAATTTCCCATCTTCACATATAGCGAACATCGAATTCTTATCAAAAGGGTGACGTAAAAATACACTCACCTCTTCAATGGAAAACCGCTTCCCTAAGAAGTTAAGTGCATCTTGGATAATGTTTTTGTCAGATACGGTCGAGTTACCTCTTTTAAAAGAATTATCAAAAAATTCTTGAATAACATCAGCACGATCCCTGTAGTTTACATATCGTATAAAAATAGCCAACCTATCAGATATAGTATCTAATATATGCCGATCGCTTTTTTCTTCTTCTAAAGTTCCACCTAATTCAGATTGAAAGATAAATGCACCGATGCTACGCTTCTTATCAATACGCATAGGTACTATGATTAAGCTACCACAGTTATAAAATCCATAAGATAGGCATTCATCACATGACAAAGCACTTACAATAGAATTATTAAGGATTACTTTATGAATTTCTTCTTTAGTAGTAACGTTCTCAATCAAACTAGCATCACCTAAAACAATTTTATAATCTGCCTTGTTATAAGGCCAATAAACAACAGTGAGCTGTCCTTTTTTTGTCAAACAATCTGATAAAAGATCGCCTTCTGCTAAACACTGGACAAGTGATTCGATTGAGGAATTATCCTTATCAGACTCAGCTTGCATCTTATCTATAAGATACGTAACTGTCTCCCATTTTTTATCAGTAGCATTAACCGTAGCGTTACTCATCGATATACTCCTTAACAAGCACAATTAGTTGCTTGATCTAATTCAACTACGAACTGGTTTTCGTACTTTTCAATCAACACGAAAGGCAACCCGTATTCACTTTGTAGCTGCTCCTTGCCGTTAGCGGCAAGACTGCCATTTCCCTGTTTCAACCACGAACGCATAGCATTCTTGGCTTTCCGAAGTGTCACTAAAAACTTACAGTGTTCAGCTTGAAAATAACTCTGCGCCGAACCTTGCTCCATTTTCGCAATCACCGTAAGAATGTCAAGGTCAATCAAGAGGGCTTGTGTCATGATTCGGCGTGCCAGCACCCGTATGATGCGAGCACGCCCACCATGTCCGGGTGCAGGCGCTCCATCTTCTACCAATTTAGAAAAAGCTGAAAGATGCTCCACCATGATGTTGTGGGCTAACACATTGGCAGAAGGTGGCAAAGATTCGCGCCAAGGCTGAAAGCGAGAGATGTGATAAACATCGGTCGCATTCTCCAAAATCATGGCAATGCGCTCCAACCCCACCACGCATTCCGAGAAGACCATATCAGCAGGTATGCGCTTACCCGCTTCGTCTAAATAATTTTCAATAAAAAGAGAATTGGAGATTTCGACAAACCGCCCACATCGGCAGGTAATAGCGGATTGAATGGGTTCGGCTTCACACTGCGGGCAAGCAATCTCTTTACGCTCGTAAAAAATTTCTGTGTGGGGGCCGCATTTTTTACCATCGCTGGCAATTTTTCCTAGCGCACGCTGCCGCCAAAAACAATGTTCTTGATCCATTCCCAATAAATGGGTTTCTTCTATATCCAGCGCACGCCAACATTCGTAAGTGGCATCATCACGTCCCAATTCAGGGGCATCCAGATAAGTAATCCATAAATTATCTGGTGATAGCTTCAAAATTCCAGTCAGAAAGAACCATAGGCGGGGAAGAATGTTTTCGCGCTGACTAGAGCCTATATAAAACGCCGCAGGCATGTGGAATAGACTCAAGCGGGTTGGATCACTGCCCACTTGCTCCAAATCAAAGTGCCGAAAACAGGGTTGCGTAAAGGTGAATTTACCCCCCGTTTCGCTCACGATTCGATCCAAATCATTCTCTACTTGAATCAAACCCGCACTCATCACAAAAGACATCGGAACCGACGGGTGCAATAGGGGGGAAGGGGGGAGGCGGGAGAAACCATCCCGCTCATGCAAGGCAAGAAATGCCTCGCTGATGGAATGGTAATCTGACACAAATGGATTGGCTAGCGTCAAGGTTTATCCCCACTCTATCACTATCAAACAGGTCGAAAAATATCAACCTAGATGATAGCACTACGCCATGAGGATTAAATAGAAATACATGAACAAAACAAATTCCGATCCCCGTACACGTTATCCACGCGCCCGATGGTCGGCCAATACTTTCCGGCTTTCAGGCTGGCAACGGGGAACGCGGCTTGTTCGCGGGTGTAGGGGTGTTCCCACGCATCGCCGACCACAGCAGCAGCGGTGTGCGGAGCGTGTTTCAGCGGATTGTTGTCACGCGGCAAAGCACCGTTTTCCACCTGCGCAATTTCGCCCCGAATCGCAATCATGGCGTTGATGAAACGATCCAATTCGGTCAGCGTTTCACTTTCAGTGGGTTCGACCATCAGCGTATTCGGCACGGGGAACGACAGCGTAGGCGCGTGGAAACCGTAATCCATCAAGCGCTTGGCAACGTCTTCCGCCATGATGCCGCAGCTTTCTTTGAAGTGCCGCAAATCCAAAATGCACTCGTGCGCCACGCGCCCTTTTTCGCTGGCGTACAGCGTAGGATAGTGCGGTGCGAGGCGCTGGCTGATGTAATTCGCGGCAAGAATGGCGGCTTCGGTGGCTTGTTTCAAACCTTCCGCGCCCATCATGCGGCAATACATCCAGCTAATCGGCAAAACGGCTGCATTGCCCATCGGTGCTGCGCTGACCGCTCCTACTTTGCTAGCAATTTGACCCGCGCCATGTCCGGGTAGGAAGGGTACGAGGTCTTCCACCACGCACACCGGCCCGACACCGGGGCCGCCACCGCCGTGTGGAATGCAGAAGGTTTTGTGCAGATTCAAGTGGCTGACATCGCCGCCAAACGCCCCCGGAGCCGCCACGCCGACCAGCGCGTTCATATTCGCGCCGTCCACGTACACGCGCCCGCCGTGCTGGTGAACCAAGGCGCACAATTCGGTCACCGTGGTTTCAAATACGCCGTGCGTGCTGGGGTAAGTAATCATGACGCACGCCAGATTCGCGCTGTGCTTTTCGCATTGCGCTTGCAAATCCGCCAGATCAACATTGCCCTTGTCGTCGCACTTGGTGACCACCACCTGCATTCCCACCATTTGGGCGCTGGCGGGATTCGTTCCGTGCGCACTGCTAGGAATCAAGCAGATATTGCGATGCGATTCGCCGCGCGATGCGTGCCAGCCTTTAATCGCCAACAAGCCCGCGTATTCGCCTTGGCTGCCGGCGTTGGGTTGCAAGCTCACGCCCGCGTAGCCCGTCGCGGCACAGAGCCAATCGCGCAATTGCTGATCCAACTCCGCATAGCCTGCGCGTTGTTCAGCGGGCGCGAAGGGGTGGATATTGGCAAATTCCGGCCATGTAATCGGAATCATCTCGCTGGTTGCGTTCAGCTTCATCGTGCAACTGCCCAGCGGAATCATGCTGCGATCCAGCGCCAAATCCTTATCGCTCAAGGCGCGGATGTAGCGCAACATTCCGGTTTCACTGTGGTAGGTGTTGAACACGGGGTGCGTCAAAAAGGCGCTTTGGCGTTGCAACGCGGCAGGAATCAGCGGGGCGAAATCCGCCGCATTGGCAAGCGCTTCGACGCTCGGCAAGGTTTGATTATCCTGATTAACTTGCGCAAACACGCGCCACAGCAATTCAATATCATCGCGGGTGGTGGTTTCGTCCAAACTGATGCACAGATAATTTGCACCAGCCATTCGCAGGTTAGCGCCCGCCAGCCGTGCATTGGTAGCTATGGAATGTGTAGCATCTCCCGTCATCACGCACAAGGTATCGAACGCACTATCGTGCAAAGGTGGGAAACCCAATTGCGCCAAACCCTTCGCCACAATCGCGGTATACGTCGCCACGCGCTGGGCGATGCGTTTCAGCCCTTCTGCGCCGTGATACACCGCGTACATACTCGCCACCACTGCGGGCAAAACCTGCGCCGTGCAGATATTCGACGTGGCTTTTTCGCGGCGAATATGCTGTTCGCGCGTTTGCAAGGCGAGGCGGTAGGCGGGATTGCCGTGCGAATCCACGCTCACGCCGACCAAACGCCCGGGCATGGAACGCTTGAACTCGTCCCGACACGCCAAATACGCCGCGTGCGGGCCGCCGTTGCCCATCGGCATACCAAAGCGCTGGGTCGTGCCGACGACAATATCCGCGCCCATTTCGCCCGCCGGTTTCAAGAGCGTGAGTGCGAGCAAATCAGCTGCCAGAATCAACGCCGCGCCCTTGCTGTGAATCGTGGCGGCGGAATCCGTCCAATCCGTCATCCAGCCGCTGCTGGCGGGGTATTGGTTGATAGCGGCAAAATAATCGTCTTGCGCAATCGCGGCTTGCCATTCGGTGGCGGAGCGGATGATTTTTACTTCCAAGCCCAGCGGTTCGGCACGGGTTTGAATCACTTCGATGGTTTGCGGATGGCAATCACCGCTCACGATGAAGACTTTGCCCTTGGCTTTCACCGAACGCTTCGCCAACGTCATCGCTTCGGCGGCGGCAGTGGCTTCGTCCAACATGGAGGCGTTGGCGATGGGCATAGCGGTTAAATCGCACACCATCGTCTGGAAATTCACCAGCGCTTCCATCCGCCCTTGGCTGATTTCGGCTTGGTAGGGCGTGTAGGCGGTGTACCACGCGGGGTTTTCCAAGATGTTGCGCAGAATCACGGTGGGCGTGTGCGTACCGTAGTAGCCCTGCCCGATGAAGCTCTTGAACTGCTGGTTTTTCGCCGCCATGCGTTTCAATTCTGCCAAGGCTTCGGCTTCGGTCACCGCAGGGGGAATCGCCATGCGGTCAGCCCGCGCAATGCTGGCGGGAACGATGCCATCAATCAATTCTTGGCGCGTGGAACAGCCCAATGCTTGCAGCATGGTTTGTTCTTCCGCCGCATTAAAACCAATGTGGCGGGCGACAAATTCGCTGGAATTTTCCAATGCGCTTAATGGAGAAAGGGAATTTACGCGCATGGCTCATCCATCAAAGCATCGAGTTCAGCCGCGTTGGACAATTTCACTTGGAAAAACCAGCCCGTACCCAATGGATCGCTGTTGGCGAGGGAAGGATCGTCGCGCAAATCTTCATTCACCGTAATCACCGTTCCGCTAATGGGCATATACACATCGGCCGCCGCTTTCACGGATTCGACCACGCCGGCGACTTCTTTCGCCGCAAACACTTTGCCGATTTCGGGCAACTCCACAAACACCACATCGCCCAAAGCATCTTGCGCGTGCTGGGTAATACCTACGGTGGCAATATCTCCGGTAACGGAAACCCATTCGTGATCGGGGGTGTATTTAATCAAGCTCATAAAAATCTCCAAAAATTAAAACGATTCAAAAATTAACGACAAAATTAACCACGGTAATAACGGGTTGGAACAAACGGCATCGCACTGACCACCATCGGCACGGGCTTGCCACGCACAATCGCGGTAACCTGCGTACCCAAAGCACTGAAAGCGGTATCGACATAGGCAATGGCAATGGGTTTCCCGAAAGTCGGGGCGAGCAAACCGCTGGTTACTTCGCCGATTGTGTTGCCGTTACCATCTTGCAATTCGGTGTGTTCGCGCACTGGAACGCGCTCCAAAGCCACGAGACCAATTCGCTTTCTAACGCTGATTGGCTCTGCAATAGCTGCTAGGATTTTGCTAGCACCCGGAAATCCGCCTTCCCGCGCACCGCCCGCACGACGCACTTTTTGCATCGCCCACAGCAAATTGGCTTCGACGGGGTTGGTGGTGGTGTCAATATCGTTACCGTAAAGGCACAATCCGGCTTCCAAGCGCAGCGAATTGCGTGCGCCCAGCCCAATCGGTTTCACTTCGGGCTGCGCCAACAAAAGGCGGGCAAGGGCTTCGGCGTGCGATTGATGTACTGAAATCTCAAAGCCGTCTTCGCCCGTATAACCGCTGCGGGTGAGGAAAACCGGAATGCCGTTACCACCATCGTTTATAACGAAATCACCGCCCGTCATGAACACCAGTTTTTGCACGTCAGGGCATAAACGCGCCAACGCCGTAACCGCCTGCGGGCCTTGCAGCGCCAAGAGTGCTTGTTCTGGCAGCGGAATCACGGCGCACCGCGTACCGATTTTTGCTTGGATGTGCGCGATGTCACCCACCTTGCACGCGCCATTGACGATGACGAAAACCTCATCCGCGCTCTTTTTGAAGAACATCAAATCGTCGATGATGCCACCTTCATCGTTCAGTAACAGGCCATAACGTTGCTTACCAACGGGCAAATCGACCACATCGACGGGCATCAGCGTTTCAAACGCAGCGGCGGCATCCGCGCCCACCAAGCGCAGTTGACCCATGTGGGAGACATCGAACAACCCCGCCGCATTGCGCGTGTGGTGATGCTCGGCCATCAACCCGCTTGGGTACTGCACGGGCATGGAATAACCCGCGAACGGAACCATACGCGCACCGAGTTCGATGTGCAAGGCATTCAAGGGGGTTGTCAATAAAGCGGATGAAGAGGAAGAATCAGGGGCGGACATGGAACACTCCAAAACAAAAAGGGGCAATCAATCATCAAAATCATTGCCCCCGCTGTCCGCTTTACCTGAGAGATTCACCGCATCGCTTGGGACTGCGGTTTGCTCCTTCGGTGGATACTTTTGAAAAGTACCTCTCTCCAGTGGGGATACGCCCTCCGCTGGGGAGGGCGCTTGTCAGTCCTTTTGCCTGAGCGTTCAAATTGCTGCGATCAGCAACGCTGCGCCTTCGGCGGTCACCTTGGTGGTGACTCTCTCCTGACGGTCGTTAAAAAATCAACCAAAAAACCGAACCAAAAAATCCGATTTATTCAACTTATTCAACTTTGGCTTTTTTGCGCAAGTCTTCTTGGTACTTTTGCAGTTTTTGCTGTTGCAACTGCTGAATAATTTGGGGCTTAACTTCCTCAAATTTAGGCAAAGTAGCCTCACGCACGTCGTCCAAACGGATGATGTGGTAACCAAATTGGGTTTTCACGGGCGTTTCAGTGGTTTTGCCTTTCGCCAAACCCACGAGTGCATCAGAGAACTCCTTCACATAGCTACCGGAATTTGCCCAATCCAAATCGCCACCTTTCGCACCAGAACCGGGGTCTTTAGACTCTTTTTTGGCGATTTCGTCAAATTTACCACCTTTTTTCAGTTGGGCAATGATGGCTTTCGCTTTATCTTCTTTCTCAACCAAAATGTGGTGGGCTTTGTATTCCTTACCTGCATTGGCACTGGCAAAACGGTCATATTCTGCTTTGGCTTCTACATCGGTTACGGAGTTTTTCTTCTGGTAATCGGAGAACAATTCCCGAATCAAAATCGCTTGGCGTGCCAATTCGATTTGACCTTTGTAATCTTCCGTTGCATCCAAACCACGCACTTGGGCTTCCTGCATGAAAATTTCGCGGGCAATCACTTCTTCTTTGATTTGGTTTTGCATCTCTGGCGTAATCTGGCGACCAGAACGCTTGATTTGCTCGCTCAACACATCCACACGAGCCTTGGGAACGGGCTTACCATTTACCACTGCCACATTTTGCGACCAGCTAGGCGCAGCCACCGCTAGCAAGGTTGCTGCGGCAATAGCGGTCAAAATTTGCTTCTTCATAGGGGTTTTTCCTTCAAAAATTTTATTCAACATGGTTCAAAATGGTTCAAAATTCGTTACTTTTAATCACTTCTCATCACTTGCTTCAATCACCAAAGCGTGCAAACCTTGGTCAATGAAATGCTGAAGTGCATCATACACAAGGCGATGGCGTGCTACGCGCGATAAGCCAATAAATTGTGGTGAAAATACCTTGATACGGAAGTGCGTACCAAAGCCCGAATCGTTCGCACCCGCGTGTCCGGCGTGTTGATAGCTTTCATCAATCACTTCTAAACGCGTGGGGGCGAGGCGTTCTTGGAGGCGTTCTTCTAATTGAACCGCATTCATGATTGGATTTCCTTGGTTTCTTTTAGGTGAGGTGCAATGTAAATTCCCTGCCCAATGATAAAGACCAGTGGAAAAACGTAGCCCCACAATTTGAAATTCACCCATTCATCGGTACTGTAATTGAGCACTACAAAAGCGTTCACCGCCGACATGAAGAGGTTATAAAGCACCCATATAACGACCAATCGATTCCAAACCGCCGTAGGTAGTTCTAACTGCTGCCCGAGTAAAGTTTGCAACACATTTTTACGAAAAAACCATTGTGCCACCGCCAAGGCAATCGCCATTGCCGCATACAACACGGTAGGTTTCCACTTGATGAAGCTATCGTTTTGCAAAATCAAGGTCAAAGCGCCAAAGGTTAGCACCAAGCCCAAGGTGATTTGGTGCATGGCAGAAACTTTGCGTTCGGTCGCGTAAACCAGCGCGATTTGCACGCAAGTTGCCGCCATCAGCACGCCAGTGCCGACATAAATGCCGTACATCTTATACGCGCCAAAGAATAAGAGAATAGGAAAAAAGTCGATTAGTATTTTCATTCTGGGATTTTTACGCGGGATTTTTATACCGTATTTTTGGGTGCAGGTGTGAAGTGTAACGAAGCCGAGTTCATGCAGTAACGCAAACCCGAATCGGTAGGTCCATCATCGAATAAATGCCCCAAATGCGCACCGCATTGGCTGCACAGGGTTTCGGTGCGCACCATGCCAAACGAACGATCTGCCTTATTTTGTATCGCCGATTCATCCAAGGCTTGGTCAAAACTGGGCCAGCCACAACCTGCGTCAAACTTGGAATCCGAATGAAATAACGCTTGATTGCAGCCCATACAGCGGTACATTCCGGCTTCAAAATGGTTAGCGTAGCGTCCCGTAAACGCGCGTTCGGTGGCAGCGTGGCGAGTTACCTGCAACGCGAGGGGTTCAGCATTGCGGTGGGCAAACCATTCTTTCCATTCTGGTTCGGTTTTTTGGATAGGGTACGGCATAGAGAGATAGAGAGATAGAGAGATAGGATGATTATTAAGAACTGCAACTAATGGCGATGCTATTCGCCCAATCGGGTGGAAAATCGGCAAATGATTCGGATTCGGGATGCTCATCAAATGGGGTTTGTAGCACTTTTTGCAAGTGGGCTAATACCGAGAAATCTTTCGACTGGGCGGCACGAATGGCGGATTCGCCAAGGTGGTTTCGCAGAATATATTGGGGATTGGTTTTTTGCATCAAATCAAGCGAATACGCCCGTGGGTTGTGCGTTAGTAGCTCCTTATATTGTAGCAAAAACTGTGCAATTCCGGCTGGGTTGACCCACAATTTGCGCACCGCTGCATCGGGGTTTTCTTGGCTCAAACGCCGCCAGAAAATGGTGTAATCCACCCGTTCGCTGGCAAGTGCCGTGAGCAATTCATCCACCAAGGTATTCACCTTATGTTGCTGTTCTGGCGGGACTTCGGCAAACCCCAATTTTGCCGCCATGCACGCCGAAAAACGGGTGGTAAACGCCGGACGAAACGCATCCAACGCCGTGATGGTGGTGGACTCGGAACCAATCAACGGCAGCAACGCTTGACCGAGCGCGTACAAATTCCAATACACCACCTGCGGCTGCCGCGCAAAGGCGTAGCGCCCTTGTGTGTCGGAATGGTTGCAAATATGGTGCGGATTAAAACCATCCATAAACTGAAACGGGCCGTAATCCAGCGTCAGCCCCAAAATACTCATGTTGTCGGTATTCAAAACGCCGTGGCAAAATCCCACCGCCTGCCATTGCGCCACCATTTGGGCGCTGCGTTCGACCACCGCGCGTAAAAAATCGGCGACCGAATCGCATTCGGGATAATAGCGATTCATCACGTAATCGGTGAGCTGGCGCAATTCACCGTGCAAATCATGGTGCGAAAAATGCTCAAAATGCCCGAACCGAATAAAACTCGGCGCGGTGCGGGTGACGACAGCGGCGGTTTCAACACGCTCGCGGTACACCGAATCATCCGAACCCGTGATGCACAAAGCACGGGTGGTGGGAATGCCAAGGGCGTGCATCGCCTCGCTGCCCAAAAATTCGCGGATGCTCGAACGCAGCACCGCCCGCCCGTCACCACGACGGGAAAATGGCGTTGCTCCCGCGCCCTTGAGTTGAATTTCCTGCCCCTTCAATTCGCCTAATAAAATCGCCCGCCCATCGCCCAACTGCCCCGCCCAATGACCAAATTGGTGACCGCTGTACACACTGGCAAGCGTTTGCGTACCGTCCAAAAGCCGATTGCCCGTGAAGGCAGGCA
>JBDKGR010000026.1:0-20157 GCA_039798085.1 Pseudomonadota bacterium | reverse complement strand
TACGCCGATTGGTGCTTTTTAATCGCTTCAATCGCTACGGGGCCGCGCTCGGCTTTACCGACCATCGCAATCAGTCCGGTTTGGGCAAGCATCATTTCAGTGAATCCATCCATACGGGTGGCAGTCGTAGGACCTGCGGGGCCAACGGCTTCTTCGCGTACAGGGTCAACAGGGCCGACGTAGTAAATCACGCGATTGGTGAAATCGACGGGCAATGCTTCGCCCTTCGCCAACATATCTTGGATGCGTTTGTGGGCGGCATCGCGTCCGGTCAGCATTTTGCCGTTGAGTAACAAGGTTTGTCCGGGTTTCCAGCTTGCGACTTCAGCGGGCGTGAGCGTATTCAAATCCACGCGCTTGCTGGTTTCGGTATTGGGAGTCCAATCCACTTGCGGCCATGTGTCGAGGCTTGGGGGCGTGATGTACACCGCACCGCTGCCGTCCATCACAAAATGCGCGTGGCGGGTAGCGGCGCAATTCGGAATCATGGCTACCGGTTTGCTAGCAGCGTGGGTAGGATACATCTTGATCTTCACGTCCAAGACCGTCGTCAAACCGCCCAAACCTTGTGCGCCGATTCCGAGTGCATTGACTTTCTCAAACAGCTCCAAACGCAGCGCTTCGGTTTTGGTGAGTTCTGCACCGCCATTCAATGCAGCTTGGGCTTTGGCTTGCAATTCGTACATATCCAAATCGTCCATCAGGCTTTCTTTCGCCATGAGGACGGCTTTTTCTGCCGTGCCGCCAATACCAATGCCCAACATTCCGGGGGGACACCAGCCCGCACCCATTGTGGGAACGGTTTTCAACACCCAGTCCACCACCGAATCGCCCGGATTCAACATCACCATTTTGGATTTGTTTTCCGAACCGCCGCCTTTAGCCGCTACGGTCACTTCCAACGTATTGCCGGGGACGATTTCGCTAAAAATCACGGCGGGCGTGTTGTCTTTGGTATTTTTGCGGGCGAATTGCGGATCAGCGACGACCGAAGCACGCAGCATATTGTCGGGGTGGTTGTAGCCTTGGCGCACGCCTTCGTTAATCGCATCGTCCAAAGAGCCCGTGAAACCTTCCCAGCGCACATCCATACCCACTTTGAGGAATACGTTCACGATGCCCGTGTCTTGGCAAATGGGGCGGTGTCCGGTGGCGCTCATTTTGCTGTTGGTCAAGATTTGTGCCATCGCGTCTTTGGCTGCGGGGCTTTGTTCACGCTCATAAGCGCGTGCCAAATGGGCAATGTAATCGGCTGGATGGTAGTAGCTGATGTACTGCAATGCAGCGGCAATGGATTCAATAAGGTCGGATTGTTTAATCGTGGTCATAGTCGATAAATTAAGCGATAAAAAAGAGAGGCAATGCGAAGTTTACCGACAAGATTAGTCAGTGCGTTGTAAGAGCTACGACCGATATTTCGCCTTGGTTTTTCAGTTTTTCAATTTCACAATACTCAGGAGACAAATTAGATGACCGAATCGACAGCGACCCAACTGCAAACCTATTTACCTAGTGACGAATTCGTTAAAAACGCTGCTATCTCGGGAATGCCCGCTTATGAAGCTCTGTGCCAAGAAGCCGAAGCCGATTACGAAGGCTATTGGAGTCGTCTGGCAAAAGAGCTGATTAGCTGGCAGACCCCTTTCACTAAAGTATTGAACGAAGAAAATGCCCCCTTCTTCAAATGGTTTGAAGATGGTCGTTTGAACGCATCCTACAACTGCCTTGATCGCAATGTAGAAAACGGTTTGGGTGATAAAACCGCTTTGATTTTTGAAGCCGACGGCGGCGAAGTGACCAAAATCACCTATAGCGAATTGTTGACTAAAACTTGCCAAATCGCTAATGGATTGCGTTCCATTGGCATTGGCAAAGGTGACCGCGTGGTAATTTATATTTCCATGTCCATCGACGGCGTAGCAGCAATGCAAGCCTGCGCACGGATTGGCGCGACCCACTCGGTCGTATTCGGTGGATTCTCCGCACAAAGCGTGCGGGATCGCGTGGAAGATACGGGCGCAAAAGCCATTATTACTGCCGACCACCAAATTCGCGGCGGCAAAAAATTGCCATTGAAATCCATCGTGGACGAAGCGTTGGCATTGGGCGGTTGCGATGCCGTGAAAAACGTGTTGGTTGTGAAGCGTTCTGGCTCTGAAATCGCCATGACCGAAGGACGCGATATTTGGATGGACGACTTGGTCGCCACCCAATCCACCACCTGCGAACCAGAATGGGTTGAAGCAGAACATCCTTTGTTCTTGCTCTACACCTCCGGCTCTACGGGCAAACCCAAAGGCGTTCAACATTCCACCGGCGGTTACTTGCTGCACGCTGCATTGACTTGCAAATGGACATTCGACTTGAAACAAGACGACGTGTTCTGGTGTACTGCGGACATCGGCTGGGTAACAGGTCACACCTACATCACTTACGGTCCCTTGGCTTTGGGCGGAACCGAAATCGTGTTTGAAGGCGTGCCTACATACCCCGATGCTGGTCGTTTCTGGAAAATGATTCAAGACCACAAAGTCAGCATTTTCTACACTGCACCCACTGCGATTCGTTCGCTCATTAAAGCGGCTGAAGCCAAAGATGCGGTTCATCCAAAGAGCTACGATTTGTCCAGCTTGCGTTTGCTTGGTTCGGTGGGTGAACCCATCAACCCCGCAGCGTGGGAATGGTATTACAAACACGTTGGCGGCAGCCGTTGCCCGATTGTTGATACCTTCTGGCAAACCGAAACCGGTGGTCACATGATTACCCCCATGCCCGGTGCAACCCCCATGATTCCCGGTTCTTGCACGTTGCCCTTCCCCGGCATTCAAGCGGCTATCGTGGACGAAACTGGTAAAGACGTACCCAACGGTCAAGGTGGTATTTTGGTCGTCAAACGTCCTTGGCCTTCGATGATTCGTACCATCTGGGGTGATGATCCACGTTTTGTAAAGAGCTACTACCCCGCTGACTTCCAAGGTAAATACTACTTGGCTGGCGATGGCGCTATCCGCGATGAAAAAACAGGCTACTTCACCATCACGGGTCGTATTGACGATGTGTTGAACGTATCTGGTCACCGCATGGGTACGATGGAAATCGAATCTGCGTTGGTTGCAAAAACTGATTTGGTTGCAGAAGCCGCTGTCGTGGGTCGTCCCGACGATTTGACGGGTGAAGCCGTTTGCGCCTTCGTGGTGTTGAAACGTCCTTGCCCCACAGGTGACGAAGCCAAAGCCATCGCCAAAGAATTGCGTGATTGGATCGGCAAAGAGATTGGTCCTATCGCCAAACCCAAAGATATTCGTTTCGGCGAAAACTTGCCCAAAACCCGTTCCGGCAAAATCATGCGCCGTTTGCTGCGTTCGTTGGCTAAAGGTGAAGCGATTACCCAAGATACCTCCACACTGGAAAACCCAGCAATCTTGGATCAACTGGGTCAAGCCTACTAATCCGTAGCGATTCACAATTCACAATCGCAGTAACCAAAAAACCCGCTTCGGCGGGTTTTTTTATGACATGAATAAATTACCAACTACCAATTACCAATTACCAATTACCAATGCAAATCAATACAATAGGCGCAAAAATGCAGGCACAAAAAAAAGCCTTGATCTTTCGATCAAGGCTTTATCTTTTTTGGTGCGGCTGGCAGGAATCGAACCCACGACCCCTTGGTTCGTAGCCAAGTACTCTATCCAGCTGAGCTACAGCCGCGTTGTGAATGAATTATAGCACGGCTTTCACGGCATGGGGCAAGAGAATGAAAACTTCAAGCACAATCAAGCACAATAATGAATATGCCAACGAATACATCTCCTTCGATACAACACTATGAAAATTTTCCTGTGGCATCGTGGCTATGCCCACCCCACCTGCGTGCGCCAATCACGGCCATTTACCATTTTGCACGCACGGCAGATGATATTGCGGATGAAGGGAATGCCAGTGCCGATCAGCGACTGTGTGATTTAACGCTGTACCGCCAAGCATTGCAGTCCGTTTGCCACAGTGAACCTATCTTTTCGATACCGCCATCTTGGGAACGTCTATTTGAATCATTGCAAACGGTGGTACATCAATACAAGCTGCCGTGCCAGTTGCTGCATGATTTATTAGATGCGTTTGAACAGGATGTGCGAAAAACTGCCGAGGGAGCAGGTTATGAAAGCCATGATGAACTCTTAGCGTACTGCAAACTCTCTGCCAATCCCGTAGGGCGCTTGCTCCTGCATCTTTACGGTATAGATAACCCTAGTGCATTGGAACGTAGCGATGCTATTTGTAGCGCACTCCAACTGATTAATTTTTGGCAAGATTTAAGCGTGGATATTCCTCGCTACCGCTATTACCTACCTCGCATTGAGGCAGAAAAAATACAAGACACTGCAAAATTGGTAGCGCATCTGGTAAAAAAAGCAAGGGGAATGATGCAAATGGGTGCGCCATTGGTACACCAAATTCCGGGACGTGCGGGCTGGGAGTTGCGATTGGTGGTTCAAGGTGGGCTTCGTATTACCGATCGAATCGAATCCTTGCATTTTGCGACCCTCACACAGCGCCCCATTCTGCGCTGGTGGGATTTTCCAGTAATACTGTGGCGAGCAATCTGGATGTGATGATGGCTACAGCGCCATCGTGTCATTATTACTGCTGAATCTTCACCGTACCAGTAGCTGCATGATTTCTTGCTTGGGTTGCTGGAGTCATGTTGTCTGGTGCGGTTACCTGTTTCTTGCTCAAGGACGTACCCTGTCGGTAATAACTCTCATCAATATCGTCCTTTCCCGATGCCGCTAAATAGTAAGTGATGAAGGATGCGATCACCACGGTCAAGGGACCAGCTATCAATAACAACCACACATAACTAAATTTCCACCAAGGTTTGGGTGAAGAACCATCTTGCAACGGTGACATAAAAATCCTCTCAATCCAATGTAAAAATGCGCATGATGGGAAGCCCATATGCGCATTCTGTTAATAGTAGCTTACCAAGCGGTGCGAATTTTATTTCGCTTTATTGGAAAGACCCCAGATATAAGATGCCAGAACATGGATTTGGTCTTTCGTCAGACGATCTTCTTGTGCAGGCATTTGGTTTTGTTTGCCATTATTGACCATCGCCATAATCGCAGCCTCACCAGAACCATGCAGCCAGATATTGTCGGTCAGATTCGGTGCGCCCACGGCAGCCATACCTTTTCCATCAGCACCGTGACAACCAGCACACACTGCAAATTTTTCTTTGCCTTGTGCTGCGCGTGCGGCATCGTGTTGGCTGTTAGACAAGCTCAACACATAATGGGCAACGTTTTTAACATCTTCAGCCGTACCAACTGCTGCTGCCATAGGGGGCATATTACCCATACGACCTTTGGTCAGTGTCTCTTTGATGTTATCGGGTTCACCACCATGCAGCCAATCGTTATCTGCCAAGCTAGGGAAGCCTTTAGAACCACGGGCATCAGAGCCATGACACTGAGAACAGTTGTTCATGAACAAACGCTCACCAATAGCCTGTGCTTGAGGATCACGCGCTACATCTTCCATTTTCATGGCAGTGAATTTGGCATACAAAGGTGCAACTTCGGCATTGCCTTGGGCTACTTCTTTATCGTATTGGCTATTTTGCGACCATTTTTCCGTCAATGCACCTTCATAGCTACCCATACCAGGGTAAATAATCAAGTAACCAATGCCAAAAATAATGGTTCCGACAAACATCCATACCCACCAACGGGGAAGCGGGTTGTTCATCTCGCACAAATCACCATCCCAATAATGACCTGTCGTTCCATCTTCTGCGGTTGTGGGCTTGATATTGTTGGTGAACCACAATATGAACACACAAAGACCGATACTTACTGCCGTGATACCAGCCACATAATATGACCAGAAACTACTAGTAAAGTCACTCATTTCATTTCCTTAATCTGAAGTCAATCCTGCTCGAATGGTAGATTGGCAGCTTCCGAAAAATCTGCCGCACGCCGCTTGGATAGTGCCCAATATACGATACCGATAAAGGTAACAAAACTAGCTACCGTAGCGATAGAACGAAGGGCGTTAATATCCAGTTCCATTGTCAGTTCCTTTGTTTATTTGAGCGCCAATCCTAAACCTTGAAGATAAGCAACCAATGCTTCCATCTCGGTTTTGCCTTGTACTTCTTCAACCGATTTGGCAATTTGCTCATCGGTATAAGGAACACCAACTGAACGCAAAGCGCTCATGTGGGCTGGCATTACGGAGGCATCCACCATATTTTTTTCCAACCAAGGGTAGGCTGGCATATTGGATTCAGGAACCAGATCGCGGGGATTGATCAAATGGGTGATGTGCCAAGCATCGCTGTACTTACCACCCACACGCGCCAGATCAGGACCTGTACGCTTGCTACCCCATTGGAATGGATGATCGTAAACCGACTCGCCCGCCACAGAATAATGACCATAGCGCAGTGTTTCTGCACGGAACGGACGAATCATTTGGGAGTGACAGTTGTAGCAACCTTCACGCTGGTAAATATCCCGCCCTGCTAATTGCAATGCAGTGTAAGGTTGCACACCTTTGATCGGCTCTGTTGTGGATTTTTGGAAAAATAAGGGAACAATTTCCAACATACCACCTACCAGCAAAACCAGTAGGATCATCATAATCATTAGAGGATTACTGGTCTCAACCGCTGCGTGAGAAAACCCACCAGCGTTGTTATCATGATTTGCCATATTACTTTTTCCTCTTAATCATCAAGCGTGTGCGGCAACAGCAGGGATATTGACATCCACTGCACGACCGGAAGTAGCGGTTTTGATGGTATTCCACAGCATGAGAATCATGCCAGAAAGGTACATTGCACCACCCAAGACACGCAGTACATAGAAGGGGTAAGTCGCTTTAACCGATTCTACAAACGTGTAAGTCAAAGTACCATCAGGGTTAATTGCACGCCACATCAAACCTTGCATCACACCCGCAATCCACATAGCAGCGATATAAATCACCACACCAATCGTTGCCGCCCAGAAGTGAATTTCAATGGCTTTGACGCTATACATCTGTTTTTGACCGAAGAGGCGAGGAATCATGTAGTACATAGAACCCATTGTCACCAATCCAACCCAACCTAAAGCGCCAGAGTGAACGTGACCCACAGTCCAGTCCGTGTAATGGCTCAACGCATTCACGGTTTTAATCGCCATCATAGGACCTTCAAAGGTGGACATACCATAGAACGACAAAGATACCACCAAGAAACGCAAGATAGGATCGTCACGCAGTCTATGCCATGCACCCGACAAAGTCATGATGCCGTTAATCATGCCACCCCAGCTTGGAGCCAGCAAAATCAAGGAAAACACCATACCAACCGATTGTGTCCAATCTGGCAAAGCGGTGTAATGCAAGTGGTGAGGACCCGCCCACATATACGTGAAAATCAAAGCCCAAAAGTGGACGATCGACAAACGGTAGCTGTAAATAGGACGAGCTGCTTGTTTAGGAATGAAGTAATACATCATTCCCAAGAAAGCTGCTGTCAAGAAGAAGCCCACCGCATTGTGTCCATACCACCACTGAATCATCGCATCTTGCGCACCAGAATAAGCAGAGTACGATTTCATAAAACCAGCAGGCATTGCCGCGCTGTTCACCAAGTGCAGCAAAGCTACAGCCAGAATAAACGCTGCGAAAAACCAGTTGGCAACGTAAATGTGTTTTACTTTGCGTGTACCGATAGTTCCAAAGAACACCACTGCAAACGCTACCCACACCAGCGTAATCAGGATGTCAATCGGCCATTCCAATTCAGCATATTCTTTACTTTGGGTAAAACCCAAGGGCAAAGAAATTGCGGCCGACAGAATCACGATCTGCCATCCCCAAAATGTAAATGCAGCCAGCTTATCGCTAAACAAACGCACTTGGCAAGTGCGTTGTGCTACATAGTACACTGTCGCAAATAAAGCGCTGCCACCAAATGCAAAAATAACTGCATTGGTGTGTAACGGACGCAATCGTCCGTAGGTCGTCCATGGAAGACCCATGTTCAATTCAGGCCAAGCTAGCTGTGCGGCGACAATAACGCCTACCAACATACCAACTACACCCCAAACCACAGTCATTATGGCGAATTGGCGCACAACCTTGTCGTTGTACACCGTCGCCTGTTGATTTGCAAATGCCATTTTCACCTCGTATCAATAAAAAACTAACCACTATCAATTCTTACCTTAAGCAACAACAGTAGATTGACCCAAGTCAATCCTCCTTAAAATTCTTAAAATTTATTAAGAATCCGAGTCCCGCAGTATACGTTCTCCTTCTACCTCAATGTCGTCAAATTGCCCTCGGTTGATGGCCCACCACAACCCAAGTAGTATAAAAAATACCAACACGACCGATAAGGGAATGAGTAGATACAAAATATCCATAAAGAGAAAAACCTTTCAGCACGTTAGCCAACTTTTTCGATTGGTGTCAATCGGGCAAGCCGCATCGCATTGAGTACCACCAGCAAAGAACTGCTTGCCATACCTAAACCTGCTAACCATGCAGGTAACCATCCACCAATCGCTAGCGGTACGCAAGCGATGTTGTAAATCAATGCCCACCATAAATTTTGTCGAACAATGCGCAAAGTACGCTGCGCCAATCGAATGGTCTGGACCACACTGGTGATTTGTTCCCCCAAAATTACAAAATCGGCTTTGGCGTGTGCCAATGGTACGCCCAAACCAAAGGCAAAGGATACGTCCGCTCCGGCTAAAACAGGTCCATCGTTCAAACCATCCCCCACCATCGCCACGCATTGCCCTTTGGCTTGCAATGCACGCATGATGGTTAATTTGTTATCTGGACTGCATTCCGCCTGAAAATGTGCAATCCCTGCACGGCTGGCAATTTCGGCAACCGATTCTTTTCGATCACCCGATAAAACCATCACCGTCACCCCTCCCTCTTGCAATGCAGAAACGGTTTTTGCCACTTTGGGACGCATATCTTCTTGCAAGGAAAATGTCGCAATCCAGCCAGATTCTGCACCATTGCTGGGATGGCTAGGATGGCTAGGATAGCTAGGATGAACAGCATGGCTTAAATAAACGAGGGATACGCCTTCTGCATTGTCGGTATTTGGTACACCGCAAAATTTGGCAGAACCCAAGCGCAGCGTGTGCGTTTCCAATTTTCCTTCAATCCCTTGTCCTGCGAATTCTGTTACCGCATCACAACGCCAAGTAGAAGTAATAGATGCAGCCATATTTGCCTGCACCAAAGATCGTGAAACCGGATGCAGAGAATGCTGCGCCAATGCCGCTGCCATTGCCAACGCCTGCTCTTTGGTGTATCCCGTTTGAACGTGTATATGGGATAGGATCATGGCATCACGCGTCAACGTTCCGGTTTTATCGAAAATCACGGTATTGACTTGTGCCAGTGTTTCCAAACTTTCTAAACGACGCACCAAAACCCCATTGCGTGCCAAAGTACCAGCCGTTGCCAACATGGCTGCGGGGGTTGCCAAGGATAAAGCACAAGGGCACGTAACCACCAGCACCGCCACCGCCACCATCAAAGCGTGACCGGGGTCTTGTTCCCACCACCATGCGCAAGCCAACGCCGCCGCCACCAACACGCCAATTAAGAAAGGCTTTGCCAAACGGTCTGCTAGCATGGCACTTTGGGGTTTGGTGGTGGATGCACTTTCCATTAACGCCACAATTTGGGCAAAGCGGGTGGTATCGCCTACTTGCTGCACCCGAACCCGAACCGTTCCGCTTAGGTTATGGCTTCCCGATAACACTGGAGATCCAACACCACGCGGTAGAGGATGGGATTCTCCGGTTAAAAGCGATTCATCCACCAGCGTGTGACCTTCTAGCAACACCCCATCGGCTGCGAAAGTTTCTCCCGGATGGACACGCAAAATGTCATTGACCATCAATCGGCGAGCAGCAACCCGCTCAAACTGGGCAATTTCTGTGTTCCAACGCTCCACACTATCGGGCAGTCGATTAACCAGCGCTTCCAAAGCACCAGCGGTGCGGTCTCGCATTCGCAATTCCAACCAACGTCCGGTGAGTAAAAAAGCAACGAACATGGTGAGGGAATCAAAATACACCTCATGCCCGAAAATGCCGTTGGGTTCAAATGTGCCAGCGGTACTCATTAAAAACGTAATGCCCATTCCCAATGCAACCGGAAAATCCATACTAATCGTTCGTTGTGCGATGTCACGCAAGGCATTGCGAAAAAAGGGACCACAAGAAAAAACGATGACGGGCAAAGAGATAACCCACGATGCCCAACGCAACAAATGCTCTGATTCGGTGCTTAAATCTCCGGGGGTAGCAATGTAAGCGGGGTAGGCATACATCATGACCTGCATCATGCAAAACACCGCTACCAGCCAACGCCACAGTGCTTGACGGGTTTCTTGTTTCCGTCGATCACTGGCAAAAGCATCGTTAGCAGGAACGGCACGGTAGCCGCTATTGCGTATCGCCTGCATCCAAACCGAAGGTTTTACCTCGTTTTCCGACCACACAATTTTGGCACGATGGCTGGCACTTCCCACTTGGGCGCTCACCACCCCCGGAACACGGTTTAAGGCTTCTTCGATGGTTAGGGAGCAAGCCGCACAGTGCATTCCTTCCACCACGATGTTGGATTCCCAGCAGCCCACCGTATCTGAACTTGGGCGACTAAATGCACTCCACTCCTGTGGGTCATCCAATATCCGCAATATGGTTTCTTCATTGATATGAGCATTCACGGTAGGGAGGGTCATGGTGTAGATGCAGTCAATACATTTTGTACTTTACCCATCGCATTACATGGTGATGTGGCAAAAAGGTTTTCATTCATGATTCAAAACGGGGGGAACGCTTTTGAACAAAGGCACTAATACCTTCACGATGCTCGTAAGTATCAGCATAACAATAAGCAGATGCTATTAAATTGGAAGCATACTGTGCAGTATTGACGGGCGTTAGAACCCTAAATGCTTGTTTATTGAGACGCATCGCCTGCGCTGAGAGCGGTTGAATCCGATTCCATATCGTTTGCGTGGCAGTACCTAATTCGGTATCTGCAACTACTTGATTTAAAAATCCCCGACGCTGCATTTCAGCGGCATCAAAAATCGCGGCTGTTAGCAGCATTTCACGAACGGTGAGTTCGCCTACGCTGTGCATCAACAACGCTGCTTCACGCGGAGCCATTGGAAATCCTAATTTGGCGATAGGTGCTCCAAACCGAGCACGGTGGCTGGCGATGCGCACATCGCAGCAACTGGCAATTTCTATTCCAGCGCCCATACAGTTACCGTCGATTTGGGCGATGATTGGTACATCGCATTCGAGCATGGTTTGTAATGCGCCCCACACTTCGTTTTCATGAAAGTGGCGCAGACTTTCTTCTTGAAATCGAAACGACGCATATTCTGAAATATCGCCGCCAGCACAAAAATGCTGATCGCCTTTTATCACCACAACCTTGAGGCTGGTATCAAGCTGAATTTGGACAAACACACTGCGTAATTGCAGCCACATAGCGCGAGACATGGCGTTGAAACGCGCAGGATAATTGATGATGACGGTTGCGATTCCTGCATCACGCAGAAGCTGGATATTGCCCATTGTCGTACCCGATTTCCTAATAAAAAAAGGGCACATGACGTGAATCATGTGCCCCTCTGGAAGCCTTAAGAAAAATTATTTCTTGGGAGCTTCTTTAGCTGGAGCTGCTGGAGCAGCATCTTTTTTCGCATCAGCAGCAGGTGCAGCGGATGCAGCAGCAGATGCAGCAGGTGCAGCAGCTTCAGATGCTACTGGGGCTGCTGCTGGAGCTGGAGCTGGTGCGGGAGCTACAACTGGTGCAGGAGCGGGAGCTGGTGCTGGTGGCTCAGCAGGTTTGCTGCAAGCGGCCAATGCCAAAGCGGCAGCGATAGCGGAGAAAGCGAAAAGTTTGTTCATTTTTGACAACCAAAGTGAGTTAATGAAAGGGTTGGTAAATTTGCCGAAGCAGCACGCCGCCCAGACTCGGCTTGAAATCAAGATAGTTTCTCGCCTAACTTTCGATTGTACTATAGCTAAACTGTAACCGTGTCAGAGGGTGCTAAGGCGTGTGAGGGCGTGCTACCTCCCATACGGTTCCTCTTACGATATCAATTAAATCAATTAAATCAATTAAAGTCTAAAGTCCTAGGGTCGTTGCGGGAAACGCAGGGCTACTTTGCCGATAGTATTCGTCTAAATTTTCTTTCAATAGTACCCGTTTTTGTGGTTCTAAACCCACACTGCCGCGATGGCGCACCGTATCTATGCGGTGCATTGCCCAATGAGGACTCCATAATACGCTGGAAAATTCCTCTGCATCCACGCCATGCCGTGCGCGGCATTCAATAAGGTGGCTCCATGTTTTTCGCCACTGCACAAAGCGAGGATTATGGCGAACAAGGTATTGGTAATCGTGTGCAATCATGATTAACTGCCGTCCTGCACCCGCCCACGTATTCAGTGACGCAATGACCGCACGTTCACCCAAGGGCCATTCATGGAATGTGGCATCGCACCACACCATTTTTTTCCACTGTTCACTGGCAGCACGCTGCAATGCCAACCGGATAGCATCCGCAAACTCGGTGTAACCAGCAAAGGATTGGTCGCCTGATCGTTCGAGGTCATCGGACATACAGCCACCCCGCGTTGCACCAATCCAACACCAATTCCCGTGCTTTGATGCTCAAACGTTTCACCTCGGCGGCATTCAAGGTGCGGGTGTTGGCTAATTGGCGCATCAATGTGGCATCACGTCCCGAAGCCAAAAAACCCTCACCGTTGATAAAAATGTGTTTGGCATCGAACATCATGCGCGTTCGGCGATCCAACACCAAGCCCTGTCCCGCTTGCAAGGATTCGAGGGATTGGAGTGCCTCTTCATCGTTCCCCTCAAAATGAACATGGGTTTTTGGTTCGGTCAGATGCTCGCCCAACACACGGCGCAACACGCCTATGTTTTGCACCCCTGCTAACACCGCATCTTTGGCGAATTCAAGCAATGTTTCGGGAATTTCGGCACAATTTTCCATTGCCGCTTGACTGGGGTCACGGTACAAAGTGCTACCCACGCATTCCCCCGCCTCCTCCGCCAGACGCTGCAACAAATCCCCCGCCAAATCGCCACGGGTGGGGACACGGTAACCAATGGAATAAGTCATGCACTCACCCACCGCAATGCCATCATGGGCATAACGGGGTGGTAGATACAGCATATCCCCGGGTTCTAGGACGTATTCCACTTCCGGTTCAAAGTTGGCGAGAATTTTCACGGGCATATCGGGCAACAGCGTTAAATCTTTCTGCCGTCCAATACGCCAACGCCGTTGACCATGCGCTTGCAATAAGAACACATCGTAACTATCGTAATGCGGCCCTACCCCGCCTGTATCGGTCGCATAGCTAATCATTAAATCGTCTAAACGCGCATCGGGGGCGAAACGAAACTGGTTCATCAGGGCGTGTACCTTATCGTCCAACAAATCCACACTTTGTACCAAAATCGTCCAACCCGCCTGCTTGAGGGGAGGCAATGCCTTGCGCGAAAAAGGACCGTGGTGCAACGCCCAAGGCTGTGTACCATCGGCACTGGCTTGAACCACAAGCCGCGATTCAACTTCTTCTTGTGCTGCCAAATCAAAAAGGGCTTTGCGATCCAGCAAAGGTTGGAATCCGGGAATCGCCTGTCGAATCAGCAACGGCTTTTTGTGCCAGTAGCGCTGCATGAAAGTTTTGGGGCTGATTCCGCCAAGGAGTTGTAAAGGTTCGTTAATGTTCATGGGACAATTCTCCTATGAAAATTACACCACAATGCGTTGTTGCCCTGACTTGGACGCTAAAAGATACGTTGGGCGAAGAATTAGATGTGCTTGATTCCGCAATCGAGCTGTTGGTCGGTGGCAATGATTTGCTGCCCACCATCGAATCCGCCTTGCAGGGATACTGTGCAGGTGCTGTGGTGGAATTGCAACTAGAACCCCAACAAGCCTTTGGCGATTTTAACGATCAGCTCTTATTTTTAGAGCAACGTGCTCTTTTTCCTCAAGCGCTTGAGGTCGGATTGCTTATAGAAGGTAGCGCACTGCCCGCAGCTTGCCATTCCGCAGCGCCCACCGATCTTCTTTATACCGTGACCGATTTGTACCCCGACCATGTGGTGTTGGATGGGAATCATCCTTTGGCTGGAATCGCATTGCGTATTCGCTTAAAAGTTCACGCTGTGCGCGAGGCAACGCCCGAAGAATTGGAAGCAAATAGCTGCGGAACGGGATTTTTCCAATGGCGAGTTGAATCAAGTTCGGAGTAAAATAGTGGGTTACAGTCGCAGCGTCTTGAAATGACCATCCATTGACTGTTTCCCCCTAGAATGAGATTAAAAGCACCCTATGGCGATCGTTGTCAATAAGCTCTTGCCTGAATTTGAGGCCAATGCCACCAGCGGCATTAAAGTTACCAATACTACCCATATCGGCAAAATTGTGGTGCTGTATTTCTATCCCAAAGATAATACCCCCGGTTGTACCACCGAGGCTATGCAGTTCAGAGACAGGTATCAAGATTTTGTCGATGCTGGTGCTACGGTGTTTGGTGTTTCACGCGATAACATGAAATCGCACGATGAATTCAAAACCAAACTGGAACTCCCCTTTGAATTGATTGCCGATACCGAGGAAAAAATGTGCCATATGTTCGGTGTCGTCAAAAATAAAATTATGTATGGTAAAAAGGTCAAAGGTATCGAACGTAGCACTTTTTTGATCGGCGCAGATGGTTTGTTAAAAGAAGAATGGCGCGGCTTGAAAGTGCTAGGACACGTCGATGATGTACTCGAATCGGTCAAAGCACTTCAAAAAAGCACCTAATGCCACTTCCTCCAGCCCCCTCTAAACCCGCTGATCGTGTTGCTGTATCGGCGTTATTAACCAGTACGCAACCTCTCGCACGTACCAAGCGCAAAGTGCAGGTGGCTGTAGTAAATGCAAATGCAAATGCAAATGCAAATGCAAATGCAGATGTAGATGTAGATGTAGATACAGTGGGCACACTGAGCACACACATACTAAACACACAGGATACACGGGATACCATAGAACGTGTTAATCCGCCTACGGTTCCGGTTTCTCAGCAGCCCCCCGCTAAAACGGCAACCCGTATCCGCAAAGTAACCGCTACGAGTACCGCCACGAAAAAAGGGGCTACCAAGCTGTTTGTGCTAGATACCAATGTGTTGCTGCATGATCCGATGTCGCTCTTTCGCTTTGAAGAGCATGACATTTATCTCCCCATGATTGTGTTGGAGGAGTTGGATGGTCATAAAAAAGGCATGACCGAGGTTGCACGCAATGCCCGCCAAACCAGCCGCACATTGGATGCTCTGGCGGGTGTACACGGAGCGGACATCGCACTGGGCTTTCAACTTAATAGCACAGGGCATTTGGCGGCAAAAGGGAAGTTATTATTTCAAACCCAAGCACTAAACTTCAACCTTCCTTCCAGCTTGCCTCAAGGAAAAGCAGATAACCAGATATTGGGTGTGGTGGAGGCGTTGCGCCAAACCATGACTCCTCGTCAGGTCGTGTTGGTATCCAAAGACATCAATATGCGTGTCAAAGCCCGCGCTTTGGGTTTGGCGGCGGAAGATTATCAAAACGACAAAGCGCTTGAAGATGGCGATTTGCTCTACAGCGGAATGCATCCCTTGCCAGTGCCTTGGGTGCTGGATAAGAGCGGAAAAAATACCGAGTTTACGCACCCTGTAGTTGCAGATTTGTTAATCAACCAATTGGTTTATTTTGAAACAATCGGTGAACCCAGTTTGTACGCCCAAGTGGCAGAGATTCGGGGAAAAACCGCTGTTTTGAAACCTCTGCGTGACTTTAGTAATCCTAAAAATGCAGTGTGGGGTGTGAATACGCGCAATCGGGAACAAAATTTCGCCATGAATTTGCTCATGAATCCCGAAATTGATTTCGTGACGCTCACTGGAACAGCGGGTTCGGGCAAAACATTGATGGCACTCGCGGCGGGATTGAGTCAAGTCTTGGATGAGCGGCGTTATACCGAAATCATCATGACCCGTGCCACCGTGAGCGTAGGCGAAGACATTGGTTTTTTACCCGGAACCGAGGAAGAGAAAATGAATCCTTGGATGGGTGCATTGGACGATAACCTCGAATTCTTGAGTAAAACCGATACCACCGCCGGAGAATGGGGTAAAGCCGCAACGAATGAATTGATTCGCAGCCGCATCAAAATCAAGAGCATGAATTTTATGCGCGGTCGCACGTTGATGAACAAATACCTGATCATTGATGAAGCGCAAAATCTCACGCCCAAGCAGATGAAAACGCTCATTACCCGCGCAGGTCCCGGAACCAAAATTATCTGCATGGGTAATTTGGCGCAGATTGATACACCCTATTTAACCGAAGGTTCTTCCGGTTTGACATTTGCGGTGGATCGCTTCAAAGGCTGGGCGCATGGTGGACACATCACGTTGGCACGCGGCGAACGTTCCCGTTTGGCAGACTTTGCCAGTGAAATGCTGTAAATAGCGGTACGCATTGCGCGTAATGCTATCAATCTAATAGCCCTCTATGCACACTGGCTGTGCGTTAGCGGGCTTTTTTATTGAGAAAAGTAGTATCCCGATTAAAAATCATCGCTGGAACTAGATGCCAGACTTTCAAATTTGGTGATGCTGCTTAAAAAGGCGAGTTTGACCACACCAGTCGGGCCATTCCGTTGTTTGGCGATGATGATCTCTGCCACGCCGGGTTCTTTGCACGCTTCTTTGGTGTAATACTCGTCGCGGTAAATGAAGAGGATGATGTCGGCATCTTGTTCGATGGCTCCTGATTCTCGCAAATCGCTCATCATCGGACGTTTATCAGTACGTTGTTCCACACCACGATTGAGCTGGGAGAGCGCAATCACCGGACATTGCAATTCACGCGCAAGCATCTTTAAGCCGCGTGACATTTCTCCCAATTCGGTGGCACGGTTATCTCCTTCTCGGGTTGATCCCGCCATCAGTTGCAAGTAATCCACCACAATAAGACCGAGCTTGCCCCCATATTGGCGTGCCAAGCGGCGCGAATTGGAACGAATTTCTCCGGTTGTCAAGCCTGCACTTTCATCAATATGCAAGGAAATAGTGCGCAATTTTTCAATGGTTTCAACCAATTTGGGCCATTCATCATCCGTGAGCCGCCCAGTACGTAGATGGGATTGGTTGATTCTGCCAATCGAACCGACCATCCGCACAGCCAGTTGTGCCGCGCCCATTTCCATCGAAAATACCGCCACTGGTAAACCTTCTTGCAGCGCGACATGTTCGGCAATGTTCAAAGCAAGGGCGGTTTTACCCATACTCGGTCTTGCCGCCAATACAATCAAATCTCCGGCTTGCAGACCCGATGTCATGCGGTCAAGGTCATAAAAACCGGTAGGAACACCTGTGACATCATTGGGGTTATCCGCCATTTCCTCCACGCGCGTCAGCAGGCTTGCTACCAGCGCATCCATCGACTGAAAGCCCTGTTGGTTGCGTTTACCTTGCTCTCCGATTTTGAAGATTTTTTGTTCTGCCTCGTCCACAATATCCGAAGCCGCCCGTCCCTTGGGATTGAACGCGGTATCGGCGATTTCATCGCTGGTGGTTACGAGTCTGCGCAACAACGAACGGTCACGCACGATTTCAGCATAGCGGCGGATATTGGTGGCACTGGGAACGTATTGCGCTAAATCGTTCACATAAGCAATCCCACCTACTTTTTCGGAATTGCCCTGCCCTTGCAGATGGTCGTGTACGGTGATGACATCCGCTGGTTTTCCCTGAGCAATCAATGTGTTGATTGCCGCATAGATGAGCTGATGTTCTAAACGATAGAAATCGTTGGCTACCAGCAAATCACTCAAGCGGTCGAATGCTTCGTTGTCCAACAACAGCCCCCCTAAGACGCTAGATTCCGCTTCTAAGGAATGAGGGGGGGTGCGCAGTTTGGCAATTTGACCATCCCCACGGTAGTCATCAACGAAATCAAAATCGAAGGGCATGATGGGTGGGTGTATCCATTGAAAAAACAAAAGCCGCCAAGGATACAGTCTCCCTTGTGCGGCTTTGGAATCAGCTTAGGATTATTTAGGCAGTCTCACCGTAAACTGAAACGGTAATATCCACCACCACATCGGTATGCAGTGCCACCGCTACGGTGCTATCGCTAACGATTTTGATGGGACCATTGGGCATACGGATTTGGGATTTGGCGATTTTGTAGCCGTTTTTGTTCAATTCTTCGGCGATGTCCAAATGGGTCACCGAGCCGAACAAACGACCATCCACACCGGCTTTTTGCGTCAGCTTGATGGTAGTTCCACCCAGTTTTTCACCCAAAGCTTGACATTCAGCCAATTTAGCAGCCGCAGCTTGTTCCAATTCCAAACGTTTGGCTTCAAAAGCCGCCTTAGTTTCAGCGGTAGCGCGGCGTGCGCGACCGGATGGAATCAAAAAGTTGCGGGCATAACCGTCTTTTACTTTAACGATGTCACCCAGATTACCGAGGTTCACAACCTTGTCGAGCAGAATAATTTGCATGGTTGTACTCCTTAAATCTTGTGCTGGTCGCTGTAAGGCAACAGGGCGAGGAAACGCGCACGTTTGATGGCCGTATTGAGCTGACGTTGGAAAATCGCACGGGTTCCGGTCAAACGCGCGGGGATGATTTTGCCGTTTTCGGCGATGAAATCACGCAAGGTATCGACATCTTTGTAGTCGATTTCTTCTACGCCAGTGACGGTAAAGCGGCAAAAACGTTTGCGCTTGAAGAGCAAATTTTGTGCTGGACGCTTAGGGCGCTTATCTTTATTGAATTTTTTGAATGTGGCCATGAGAGCCTCCTAACCATTAAACTTGATATTCAGCTTGTTGTGTTTTACGCGATTCTTCACGCTCGACCGTTTTCATCATGGAAGATGGACCGGTTTCCGCTTTTTTCTTCAACACGGTCAGGTGACGCAAAACCGCATCATTGAACTTGAATGCGTGTTCCAACTCCGCCATCACGGCTTGGTCGGCTTCGATATTGACGCACAAATAATGGGCTTTTGCCAATTTGTTGATTAAATACACCAACTGACGGCGACCCCAATCTTCCACGCGGTGAATTTTTCCACCGCCAGCGGTAATCATGCCTTTGTAACGCTCCAGCATCGCTGGAACTTGTTCGCTTTGATCCGGATGGATCATGAGAATAATCTCGTAATGACGCATTGGTACTTCCTTTTGGATGTTAAAAAAACTGTCCCCGCGTCGAATGGGGTACAGCAAGGCGAAAAGCCCACGATTATAGCGCGTGCATCGGGTTCGCCTCTCTTCTTGCATCCCATACGCTGATGAGCACGGTCGTAATAAAGCCAGCCGCTATACCAAATACACCCGCTGATATAGGTTGAATGCCCCACCATAACCCATTACCGCCCAACTGTAAGGTGCTGCGAACGGAGGGGATATTGATTGCAATATAGTAGATGGTGACAAATAAACCTGCCAACATCCCCCCTACCGCACCATTACGGGTTGTCGATTTCCAAAAAATGCCCAATACCATCACGGGTGCAAAAGCGGCTCCCGCTAAAGAAAAGGAGGTAGAAACCAAATACAGTATGCCCGCCGGTTTTTGTGCCGCCACATACGCCGCAATCAACGCAACGACGAGCAATGCAAATTTCGACCACATCACACGCCGCATTGCCCGTACCGGATCATGATTTTTTCCTTCAAAATACCAATCATGGGCGATGGCATTCCCCAAGGTGAGTAACAAAGCATCTGCCGTACTGAGTGCCGCCGCTAAACCACCAGCCGCCACCAATACCGATACGGTGTACGGTAAGCCACCAATTTCTGGCATTGCAAGCATCAACAAGTCTTCGCCCATTTTGATTTCGGCAAACTGCAATACCCTGTCCCCATTAACATCAGATACCATCAACAAACTGGGGTCTCGCGCCCATTGTGCCACCCAAGGCGGTAATTGGTCGAATGGCTGTCCTACCAAATGTGCCATCACTTCGTACTTCACCAATACCGCCAGTGCCGGAG
>JBDKGR010000025.1:0-20622 GCA_039798085.1 Pseudomonadota bacterium | reverse complement strand
CTGCTCGATAAGCATGACCCCGATAGAGGACTGATGAGTACATTGGTGAATTTTTATTTGGAGAAAAAAATTCTCACCAAGCTGCAAAAGAAAAAAGACCCTGCCGAAGGCTGGGTTAGTGCAGAAGAGAATGTGGAAAAAGAAGTAGAAAAAGAAGTAACCGCCGCACGGCATTCGGGTTATCACAATAGCAGTCTGTTGTGGGATGATGCACCGGGTGGCATGGTACAAGAGCGCGATTCGGAAGCAACGCAAGAAGATCAATCAGATGAAGATTACGACTTGAAAAAAATCCTCAGCCCCTTGCAACTGGAGATTTTGGATTACTACAAAGGGGGTTACACCGCCCAAGAAGCCGCTACTGAGATGGACATCAGCGAATCCACCTACAAACGCGGTTTGAAAGAAATTCGCATGAAATTAGAGATTTATTACAAGTCGTAGATGAGGTAGTTGAACGCGCAAGCGTTCAACACCGTAACCAGTCCTCCCCATTTTGAACACCATTGAATCATGACAAGCACCCTTTCCCCCGTAGAACAGTGGACGAATGAACATTTATTTCTCATTGCCAGCCAACGCGATTGGGACAAAGTTCCTCCACTCTCGTTAAAAGATGGGGATGTTATGGTTCAACTGGTGCAAAAACCGGTGAAAGATGAAACAGAATTGTTGGTAGAAAAACGTTACACCGGACGTTTGAAGCGTTTTGCACAGCGGGAATTAGATTCTTTCAATAAAGTTAATTACAAAGGAATGGAGCGATTTGATTTATTACGTTCTTATGAAAAAGGTACTCTGTTACCCGATCCTATCGTTCGCACTAAATGGTGTGGATTGGATACTAATAATTGGGCACAATTACTCAAGGTCAATCGTGGGCGAAATGGTGTCGAGCAACCACAACACTGCTTTACTAAAGAAGCGGCTGCTATTTTAGCGTGGGTACGCGGTGTATTGCGCTCTATGCAAAACTTCCATGAAGATGGTTTTGTGCATTGTGATTTATTGTCGCGTAATATCGTTATTCCTTGTACCGCAGTCGAAGGCAATAATTTTCAATTTATATTGGATTTAGACAATCCCAATATCATTGATTTAGAATTGTGCCTAAGTCCAAAAGAATTTAATAGTGCTAAATGGGGTGAACCATTTGGCCGTAATGGTTTTTTCGATAACAATAATAAGCCTTTGTCGCTGAATCCTGAAGATCGCAGTGAATACTTATGCCCCGGTCCCATTAAAAAACCAGAATTGGATGAATTGGATACTGTAAGCCGCCATTGGAAAGATAAGAATAATAAAGATTTTTATTATCAAGGTCGAAATTATAAATATGATAATACTGGCAATCGCATTTTTCATGAAAACCCATTTTCCAATTTGACGAAAGTTGATTGGGGTGTTGATTTATTTTCATTGGGTGTAAGTGTTCGGGAGATGATTCGAGATAATGATTTACAAGGAGAAGAAAAGGTTTTAGATTACTTAGATAAATTACCGAAAATTCTGCGTGGATTTGAAGCACTTTGTGGGGATAATGATAAAAATCCAAGACCTACGCCACATGCAAAATTGATAAAAGAGATAGATAACTTGATTGGTGTAGATGCTTATAAAAAATACCGTGTCACAGTACCAAGTGAAGCCTATAAAATTTTTGTTCCTATTGAGGAAAAACCAAGTTATGAATTGGTATCAGAACCCAAATCAAAACCAAAACCAAAACCAAAATCTGAAACCCTACAGTCATCTCCACCGCCACCACCTCCTCCTCCACCTCCAAAATCAACCCCTTGGAACACCAAACGCCTAACAACGGGTGCGATCATGCTATTGGGAATGGCGGGTGGGGGGGCTTGGTGGGCGGGGCAAGGAAAAAAAACGCCACCGGCTCCAATGAAAGTAGTAGAGGAAGTGAAACCAACTCCAACCCCCGCACCGCCACCCCCGCCAACCGCCGCAGAGCTTTACCAGCAAGCTACCAGCCGTATGCAACAAACCGCATGGTACAAAGGCGAAGCCAAGCCCACCGATACCGATTTGCAATGGGTGCGCGAAACCCAGCGTTTGGCAGCCGACAATGTGGTTGATGCCCAATTTCAACACGCTCTTTTATCGTGCAGGGGTATTGCCTCCCCTGCCATAGCGCACGATACGCAACAATGTGGAAAGTGGTTGGCGCAAGTTTTGGTTGCCACACCACCCGTTCATGCTGACCAAGAAAATAACCGTCGAGATGCTGCTATAAATTACTTTAGTTCTTTGGTGTGGAATAGTGATCCCTATCTTCCCGATAGCCATTTTGCGCGTAGCCTTCAACCCGGATTGGTGGCTTGGAAGGAGCATTCGCCTACCCTCAAAATGGCACTGGCTTATACCGTAGCGTGTTATCAACAGCCAGCGGATGGTGAAAAAGCGCGTCAAATGGTTGCAGAAGTCATTACCCAAAATCCCAATAAAGATATGTTGAAGCTCGCTAAAAATATCCAAACACTATTGCAAAACGGTAAACCCTTTCCTTGCCCTTAATGGAAAAAAATAATGACCTCCACAACCTCTATAACCTCTTTTGAAACCCTAAAGAAAACATTATTGCTGTGTATAGCGATGGGATATGGATTATCTGGCATGGCAGAATCTTTAGTGAAGTTGCCAGAAATACTGCCAGCAAAACCCATGACACCTTTAAGACCTACGGTGGAAGAATTAAATAAAGCCAAAGAAAGAGAAGCAGCCGCCCTGCGTGAGAAGAAAGAAGCAGAAAAAAAAGCCAATCAATCGCGTGCGGATTTGGATAACAAGAATGCTGAGTTGAATAATAAGAATGCTGAAATTGAACGATTAAAAGCCGAACTTGCTAAAAAACCCAAGGAACGTATTATTACGATTCCAGCGCCAGCGCCCGCCCCACAAGCATCTCCAGCTCCTGTTTCAATAGCATCACCACCAACCCCCACCGCCGAAATAATCGACAACCGCTACCAAATCCTAGCCAACGGTGCAGAAGTAAAAGATGTACAAACCAATTTAATTTGGCAACGCTGCCAAGTGGGAATGAATTGGAATGGAAATACTTGTACGGGGGAAGCGAAAAAATTTACTTTTGAAAATGCCAAAAAGCAAGCGGGGAATGGCTGGCGTGTGCCGACGATACGAGAATTATCGAGTTTGATTTATTGCAGTTCGGGGAAAATGAAAAATTCTAATGATGTGGGCGATGGCGGTGCGCCGATTAAGAATTGGTGTGATGGTGATTACACCAAGCCTACGATTAACACCAAGGCATTTCCGAATACGCCTAGCGGTGTAGTTTGGTCAAGTTCACCTTACGTTGGTGATTCTTCCGACGCTTGGTTCGTCAGTTTCTACTATGGCAATGTCAGCGGCTACCTCCGTAGCGGCAACGGCGCAGTGCGTTTGGTTCGTTAGGGTGGTAGTTGGTGTTGTTGCCCGTCAGTGTTTAGGCGCGTAGCGCTTTAGGGGGGTGTAACCCCCTCCCCCCTGCGGGGTACTCCCCCTTGGCAGGGGGAGAGTTGGAACTGCTGCATTCACTCCCCTCCTTAATAAGGAGGGGTGGCAGGCGTAGCCTGACGGGGTGGTTATCCGCGTAGCGGATCGCATTTTTTTGAAATTTATTCGCGGCTGCCGCCGCTTCCTACTCAGATTAAAAAATGACCATGAAACGTAAAAAACTCCCGATTGGGATTCAAACTTTCTCCAAACTACGTGAAGGTGGCTACTACTACGCCGACAAAACGGGTTACGCAGTGGACTTGGCAGAAAGTGCAACGAGTTACTACTTTTTAAGCCGCCCCCGCCGCTTTGGTAAAAGCCTATTTTTGGATACCCTCAAAGATTTATTTCAAGGGAATCAAAAATTATTTGAAGGGCTGCAAGCAGAAAATCGCTGGGATTGGGATAGAAAACATCCGGTTATTCATATTAGCTTTAGCGATGGGGTGCTGAAAAGTAAAGCCGAGTTGCTGATTCGGATTCAAGGGGTATTGCGCTTGAATCGTCAGCATCTTGGCATACCACTTCCGTCCGATTGGCCAGAAGATGATATAGCGGGTAATTTTTTACTACTGATTGAACAATCCGTACAAAAAACAGGCGAAAAAGTGATTGTTTTGATTGACGAATACGATAAACCAATTTTAGATAATATCACCGACCGCGCAATAGCCACCGATATGCGCGAAGGGTTGAAAAACCTGTATTCGGTATTGAAGGGAGCGGATGCACATTTGCGGTTTGTTTTTATCACGGGGGTTTCTAAATTTAGTAAAGTGAGTTTATTCTCTGGATTAAATCACTTGCAAGATATTACCCTAATCCCCCGCTATAGCGCGATTTGTGGTTATACGGATGAGGATATAGATACCGTTTTTGCCCCCGAATTATTCGACCTTGATCGTAAAGGAATTAGAGACTGGTACAACGGATATAACTGGTTAGGAGAATCAGTTTACAATCCATTTGATGTGCTGCTTTTATTTGAAAACCGCGTTTTTGATAAATATTGGTTTGAAACTGGAACACCAACATTTTTAGTTCAACTTTTGAGTGAACGCAAACAATTCACGCCTAACTTAAGTAAAATTATTGCATCCGAAGTTTTATTATCAACTTTTGATGTGGATAATATCCCATCCGAAGCTATCTTGTTTCAAGCGGGTTATCTCACCATTCAAAGCCGCAGGCAAGTTATTTTAGGGCAATGGGCTTATACACTAACGTACCCGAATAAGGAAGTAGAAGGCAGCTTAAATGCTGCATTATTACCAGCTTTTGGTATTTCAGAATCTATTGGCTTCCCACAGCGGGTTGCATTGGTTGATACATTACAAATCAATGATTTTGTGAAACTAAAAGAATTGTTTCACGCTTTATTTGCTAGTATCCCTAACGATTGGTATCGCAATAACACAATTACGCAATTTGAAGGTTACTATGCGAGTATATTCTATAGCCACTTTGCCGCATTGGGCTTAAATATCGTTTTAGAAGATGTTACCAATCATGGGAGAATTGACATGACCGTTTTATTTAACCAAAACGTCTATATTTTTGAATTTAAGGTAACAAAAACAAAAGCAGGCGCGAATGGTGATGCTTTACAGCAAATTAAAGATAGAAATTATGCCGATAAATACAAATCGCGTAACGAGCCGATTCATTTAATTGGGGTGGAATTTAGCAAGCAAAATCGTAACATCGTGGGGTTTGAGGTGGAGACGGTATAAAGAGCATGACCCGTTTCTTCCCCCTTCATCGTATAGATAGGTGCAATGTTGCAAAGCACCTATCGGAATACGATGATGAACAAACAACGGGTTGAAGCATTTTGGCTGGTACTGGTATCCAGCGTACTCTATGGGCTGGCACTTCCGTTGCAGGAGGAAGCGGTTAGCCACTATCTTTTCGCACTGGGGGTTCTCGGTTGGCTGGCAATGCACTGGGCAAGGCTGCGCAATCCGAAGTGGTCAATTCACCATCCCTTTGCCTACCCCGGGTTTGTGCTGTTTACGGGTTTAGGGGCTTTGGTGTGGGTGGATTACGCCGCACGGGGGCATTCCAAACATTCCTCATTGGGAAGTGAACATCTATTTTCATTGGGCATCGCGTTTTTGGCACTCGGGCTTTCTGCATGGCTGGGTGCATCTATTTTGGGGTGGATTGCGCGGATTTGGGCGCGGTTTGATCGTGCATTCCCCCAAACAGAAGGGCAAAAATGGCGGAAATGGCGCAATGCTTTGCCTTGGGTTATTTTATTGCTCATTGCAGGATGGATGCTGGGGCTTAAATGGTTTGTTTATCACAAAAACCCTCCTATTATTAGCACGGAAAGCATTCGTATTGTGGTGTGCTTATTTGGTGCATGGATTATTTACCGCTGGTCGTTCAAAGCACCCCATATTAAAAGGGCATTATTGGCATTATTTGGCTTGGTAGTGATTGTGATGGTGTCCTTGTGGTTTATAGATTTAGGGCAAACCATGACCCTATTTTGGGCTGGAAGCTGCATTGTGAGTGCGCTTATTGCGTTGAAAAGTCGGTTGGCAGGGGTTATTACCGTTGTAGTTTTGGTGGTTTCTGCGCAATGGGGCGTTATTCAGTATGGTAAAAATTTTGGTGGTCACGTTTCGGATCGGATCGCTGCTATTGATAGTGAAAAGCCCTATCAAGGCAAATTGGTTTATTTATCCCAAATTCGTTGGTTTTTGCATACCACACCCGCCACCGGACACGGTTTAGCTAATGTTCCTTGGTGTGGAACTTTGCGCGAACTTCAACCAGAAAAGCGAAAAGCCCCATGCAGAGGCGTGCCGTATGAAACCCATTCCGATTACGTTTTCACCGCCCTTGCTGGAGTTTGGGGATTACCTGCTGCAATAGCAATCACGGGGTTATTGGCATGGTGGTTGATGGTGCTGATGCCAACCATTCGCCCCAACCCCGCGCGGGTCGATAGCGCGGTATTGGCACAAAATTTTGGGTTAATTTTTATCGTTTTGACGTTAGCCAGCTTGCTCATGACTTGCTTAGGCAATATCGGTATCGTGATTTTGACGGGTATCAATTTTCCGTTCATCGGTTTTGGTGGAACCAATTTGGTCGTTTGCGCCGTATGTATGGGTGTGCTGATGAATCAACCTTTGGAGAACTGAAATGCCCCTCAAATCCACAAAATCCACGCCTTCATTGCAAATGCAAATCCACCAAATGGGCTATATCGCCGCCATTATCGGCATGGTAGTTTTGGGATATTCCGCATACCAAGAATCCAAGCGCCCCATTCAGCCGCGCCATGATGCTATGCCCAATCCTTGGCAAGGTTTACCCGGTTGTTTATTGCTGCAAAATTCAAACCACCCTCAAAATGCCCCTGCTCCGGTGTATTGGTCGTTGGCAAATGGTATGCAATTCAGTTGCACGGGTGGGACGAACAATCTCCATGCACACGCGGTAAAAGGGTTATCGGCTCCCGCCCATGCACAGGATATTGCTAATGCGCTTTATCCGCTCATCGCCCCGATAGCCGATGCCAGAACAGCGGGTGCAGAAACGGTTACCGTTGGCATCGTTGGAAATGGGGAGCAAAAAACCATTGCCAAATCCAACGATGTGCAACTCACGCTGAATGCCCATACCACCCCTATCGGCAATGCGTTAGCCGATTGTTTAACGAGCGCCAATCCAACATCGTGCCAAATAGCGCAACTCGACCCCAAGCGCTTTGCCCATTTTTACGAAGGCGCTGGCGCACGAATGCTTGCCTTGGTGGATATGCGCATCGACACGGGGGCAATCCAAACTCTTTTGAGCGCCCACAGCCCCTGTTTTGATGCAATGGTGAAAAAATCACCCCTGCCCGCGCACTGCCCCGCTATGCCCGAGCAATACACCAAAACCAATACGTGGCGCAGTGGCAACCACGCACTCACCAATGAAGCCATGCCCGCTAGCACCGTCAAACCCGCTCTGGCTTTGGCGTTGCTACGGGGCGGGGCGATTCAAACGGTAAGCGATCAACAATGGCTGCGTGAAGCATTGAAAACATCGGATACCCCCGCGTTTTTGGATCGTTTATTTTGTCGTCAAAAAGATGGAAGTTTCAATGCACCCTGCAAGCCCCTCACCGAATTAACCCGTGCGGGTATGGATTTGGGTTACACCCGTTCCAATTCAACCAGCAGTGGCTACGATTTATTGCAAGGAAGCATCGGAAAATTACCTACCCCAGCACCGCATTGGATGGAGTTAGCGCCCAGCAAGCAAGCCAATCGCTCTGCGTGGCAACCCCTCGTTTTACGCCCCATAGAACCCGATTTATTAGAAGATTGTGCCAACCATAAAAATTCATGGAGTGCTTGCCGAGGCGAACATCTTGCCGAAGTTGCCGCCCAAGGTTGGGGGCAGGGCGATGGGAAGGCAACAGCACTCACCGTAGCGGCAGCATTTGCCCGATTGGGTACAGCAGCGAACGCGGTATCGAATCCACAAAAAACCGTGACGGGATTCATGCCAACGTTGTTAAGTACACGTTCACCTTCTCCACTATCTTCTCCAATAGCTTCTCAAATTCTGGCATTAGAGCCGCATTTTGCCGCCACCATTGTGGAAGGATTACGCCAAACCCACACTAGCGGCGGCACGGCACATACGGCGTGTCATGCGGTGTGGGGGGCATCGGCTTGCAACAAAATGAAAGGAATCGCGGGGAAAACAGGTACGCCTACGTTTCTTCACGACCAATACACGCTCACCCAACGGCTGGCAATTTGTAGCGATGCTGCCGAATTAGCGGGTAATGCAGCAGGTAGAACCCAAAACGCCAATTGTGCCTACGCACCCTATAAGTGGTATGTGGCTTTGGTGAAAGATAGTGCCGCACCGAATGCGCCTTGGAGTCGTGTTGTTGCCGTTCAAATAGAGCGCAATTGGGAAGCCAATGGCAAAGTAGATAGTGCTTACGACAAAGGTATCAATATGGCGGCTTTCGCTGCGATGCAATACATTGGATTAACGCAATGATGAACGCAAAACCCCCGATTCAAAACCTAAAATGGGAATGGACTTACCCCCTTCCCCCACCCAAAACACCCCAAGCCTTGGTACAAGCGGTGCAGGCATTGATTGAAGATGTAGCATTTACCCATGCCAACCGTTGGCGACCCTATGAAACCATGATTTATATGCCACCGTTTATGGCAAACCATCCTGATATGGAAAATGCCAAGCAGCTATTTGAATTTTGGATGCACGATAGAAAATGCGATTGGGTCTTTTTGGTAGTGGGTGGTAAAAATTACCGTGTCAAAATTCGGGCTGAAAGGATACTTACATGAAAAAAATAGTGTTGTTATGTATGGCGGTGGGATGCGGATTTTTTGCTATCGCAGAACCTTACGTGCCATTACCCGCAGTACCCATGACACCTTTAAGACCTACGGTGGAAGAATTAAATAAAGCCAAGGAAAGAGAAGCCACCGCCCTGCGTGAAAAAGAAAAAGCGGATGCTGAAATAGCGCGGTTACAAAAGGAACTTGCTAAAAAGCCTAAAGAAGCTAATCCACCGCCAGCGCCCACTGCATCAGCAGATGTTGCTCCTATTTTGGTAGCACATTTTACTGCCGCCGCTACCGCTGCGCTTGATTGGGTAAATAAAATTTTTACAAAATTAAAAGAATTTAGTTTATTGGTTTATGGATTGATTGCATTATTTCTAGGTTTTATTGTCTTCATTTATTTTTGGCTTACACGATATAGAATAATTGATGGTGAAATAATTGATGGACGTTATCAAATTCTAGCCAATGGCGCAGAGGTAAAAGATTTGCAAACCAATTTAATTTGGCAGCGGTGTGAAGTGGGTAAAACATGGGATGGGAATACCTGTATTGGAGCCGATAAAAAATTTACTTTTGATGATGCGCAAAAGCAAGCGGGTAATGGCTGGCGTGTTCCTAGTATTGATGAACTTAAAACACTTTTAACCAAAGAAAAGGTAAATGATAGATTTATTCATCCAAAAGTATTTCCCAATACTAATTCCTACGTTTGGTCGGGTTCGCCCGATGCCAACAATGCAAGCTACGCGTGGTTCGTTAGTTTCTACTATGGCTACTCCGGCTACGACAACCGCAGCTACAACTACGGTGTGCGGTTGGTGCGTGGCGGACAGTGATTTTGACGGCGAAGCCGCTTGGTGGGGGTGCAAACCCCCTCCCCCCTTTGGGGTACTCCCCCTTGGCAGGGGGAGAGTTGGAATGGTTGGTGTATCAATTCCCCTCCTTTATAAGGAGGGGTGGCAGGCGTAGCCTGACGGGGTGGTTATCCGCGTAGCGGATCGCATTTTTTTGAAATTTATTCGTGGCTGCCGCCGCTTCCTACTCAGATTAAAAAATGACCATGAAACGTAAAAAACTCCCGATTGGGATTCAAACTTTCGCTATCTTGCGTGAAGGCGGCTACTACTATGCCGACAAAACGGGTTACGCAGTGGATTTGGCAGAAAATGGAAGTTATTATTTTTTAAGCCGCCCGCGCCGCTTTGGTAAAAGCCTTTTCATAGACACCCTGAAAGAATTATTTGAAGGGAATCAAAAATTATTTGAAGGCCTGCAAGCAGAAAAGCGGTGGGATTGGAGTAAAAAACATCCGGTGATTCATATTAGTTTTAGCGATGGGGTGCTGAAAAGCAAGGGAGAATTGAATATTCGGATTAAAAATATCTTATTTAGTAATAGAGTTAACCTCCATCTTCCTACGGCAGAAGAACGATTTAAGGATGATATTTCAGGAAATTTCTTAGATATTATTGAACAAATCCACGAAAAAATGGGCGAGCGCGTAGTGGTTTTGATTGACGAATACGATAAACCAATTTTAGATAATATCACCGACCGCGCAATAGCCACCGATATGCGCGAGGGTTTGAAAAACCTCTACTCCGTATTAAAAGGAGCGGATGCACATTTGCGGTTTGCTTTTATTACAGGGGTATCGAAATTCAGTAAGGTGAGTTTGTTCTCTGGATTAAACCATCTGGATGATATTACCCTCGATGCCCGCTATAGTGCTATTTGTGGTTATACCGATGAGGATATTGATACCGTTTTTTACCCTGAAATTTTAGAACTTGACCGTGAGGAAATTCGCAACTGGTACAACGGCTATAACTGGCTGGGAACCAGTGTTTACAATCCGTTTGATGTACTCAATCTTTTTTCAAAAAGGGATTTTCGTGCTTATTGGTTTGAAACCGGAACCCCTACGTTTTTAATTAAACTGCTCCAAGAGCGTGGTACATTTACCCCCGATTTAGATAACATGGTTGCCAGCGATAGATTATTATCTACCTTTGATGTGGACAATATGCCGACCGAAGCATTATTATTTCAATCAGGCTATTTAACCATCGCTAGCACCCAACGTATCGGAGCGGTTTTTCAAATCAACTTGTGCTATCCTAATATGGAGGTGCGTTCTAGTTTGAATAACTGTCTGTTGCAAATGCTGACCCATTTGGATTCGCAGTATATTAAAAACTCGAACAGTTTATATAATGCACTAATTAAAAACGATTTCAATGGTTTGAAAAAAGTATTTCAACAATTCTTTTCCAGTATTCCGTATAACTGGTACACCAATAACCCGATTGCGCAATATGAAGGATACTATGCCAGCATCTTTTACAGCCATTTTGCAGGTTTGGGCGTGCAAACCCAAGTGGAAGATGCCACGAATCATGGACGGATTGATATGACGGTTTTATTTAATGGCAATGTGTATATTTTTGAATTCAAGGTATTGGAGCTTGTACCCGAAGGAAAAGCATTGGCACAAATTAAAGAATGCGGTTATGCTGAAAAATACCAAAATCGTAACGAACCGATTCATCTCATTGGTGTGGAATTTAGCAAGAAAAATCGCAATATCGTAGCGTTTGATGTGGAGACGGTGTAATTTCAGCCATTGGTACAACGCTATGCCCCTTCACCCTCATTACCTCTGCCTCGCAGGCCCCACCGCTAGCGGCAAAACCGCCGCCGCGCTTGCCATTGCCCAAGAATACGATTGCGAAATTATTAGTGTCGATTCGGCATTGGTGTATCGCGGCATGGACATCGGCACGGCAAAACCCAGCGCCGCCGAATTAGCGCAAGTGCCGCACCATTTAATCGACATCCGCGACCCGCTCAACGCCTACAGCGCCGCCGAATTTGTGCGCGATGCCACCACGCTCATCGAACAAATCGCCGCACGGGGCAAACTTCCGCTGCTGGTGGGCGGGACGATGTTGTATTTCAAAGCCTTATTCGACGGGCTGGACGCTATGCCCACCGCCAACGCCGCCATCCGCGCCGCCATCGAACAAGAAGCCGCTGAAAAAGGCTGGGCGGTCTTGCACGCGCAGTTGGCTGAAATCGACCCGATTACCGCTGCCCGCCTCGCTCCGGCAGATAGCCAACGGATTCAACGCGCTTTGGAAGTATTTCGGGTTTCGGGGTTGCCGATTTCGCATTTTCAGAAAAATACTACAAAATCCATAGCTACCAATGCACAGCCAGTAAGCGCTACAGGCGATTTATCCCCAAAAATCCAAAAATCCAAAAATATTCTTATTTCGTTAGAGCCGGAAAACCGCACATGGCTGCACCAGCGTATCGCCCAACGCTTTGATTCCATGTTGCAAAACGGCTTTATCGACGAAGTGCGGCGGCTGGAAGCGCGGGGCGATTTGCACGCGGATTTGCCGTCGATTCGCTGCGTGGGTTATCGCCAGTTGTGGCACGAATCGGATATTGCCAAAGCGCGGGAGCTGGGCATTATCGCCACGCGCCAGCTCGCCAAACGGCAGATAACGTGGCTGCGTTCGATGCCACAACGCCACGCCATTGCCGCCGATTCGCCCACCGCGTTGCAACAGGTATTGGGGTTGGTGAAGGAATGGAGGTTTCCCGCATGAAGTACCTGATTTTGGTGATGAGTATGGTTACCTTCATCGTTTATGCCGTCGATAAAAATGCCGCGCGTCGCAATGCCTACCGTGTGTCGGAAAAAACCCTGCATGTGCTCGCGCTATTGGGGGGCTGGCCGGGGGCATTGTTGGCGCAGCAGATGTTGCGGCACAAATCGGTAAAGCCACAATTTCGTCTTTTATTCTGGCTCACGGTGTGTGGAAATATCGTCCTCTTTACCGTGGTATTTCCGGTTTTTGCGTAGCAAATAAATAATTCACATCGGTATCGTTACCCAGTGCATAACGCTGGGTCAGCGGGTTGTAGGTCATGCCGCGCGTGTGGCGCAAATCCAAACCGGCTTCTCGGCAATACTGCGCTAATTCGCTGGGGCGAATCATTTTGGCGTATTCATGCGTGCCGCGTGGCAGCATATTCAAAATGTATTCTGCGCCCACAATCGCCAGCGCGAACGATTTCAAATTGCGATTCAGCGTTGAGAAAAACACCCATCCCCCCGGTTTGACCAAGCCCGCACAAGCCCGAACGACGGATGCGGGGTCGGGGACGTGTTCCAACATCTCCATGCAGGTTACGATGTCAAATGACTGGGGATGCTCGCTACATAAGCGTTCTACGCTCACATTTTGGTAGCGAATGTTGGGCGTTTCGGCTTCAAGCGCGTGCAGTTGTGCGACTTTCAGCGCTTTATCGGACAAATCAATGCCCAGCACGTTAGCGCCTTTACGCGCCATTGAATCCGCCAAAATTCCTCCGCCACAGCCCACGTCTAACGTGTGGGTGGCGGAGAGGGGAACAATCGTGTTAATCCATTCCAAACGCAAGGGGTTGATTTGGTGCAAAGGTTTGAATTCGCTATTCGGGTCCCACCAGCGATGCGCTAGGGCAGAGAATTTAGCTAATTCAGCGGGGTCGGCGTTCAAAGTAGTGTTCATAGAGTAATTATGGCTGAAGGTTCTGATTGCTATAACGTATGCGAACGATTACAGTTTAAACTGCACACCATGACATTGAACACTACGCCAACTTACAAAGTAAAGCCTCTTCCGCAATTTACAGCGTGGTTATCGGGGTTGAAAGATGGTCTTACCAAGCGCCGATTAGCGCGTCGTCTTGAAAAAGTGCAATGTGGAAATCTGGGTGATGTCAAACCCGTTGGCGAGGGGGTATGGGAAATGCGCGAGCATTTCAGCCCGGGTTGGCGTATGTACTACATCCAGCGCGGAGAGGTTTTGATTGTGATGCTAGGTGGTGGAGATAAATCCACGCAACAAGCCGACATTGAGGCAGCCATTGCCTTATCCAAAAATTTTAAGGAATGATGATATGTCTCAAAAAAAACCAACAATAGATATTGCCAGCTTGCCAGAGTTTGATATGGCGGAATACCTGCCGGATGAACAAGCTATTGCCGAATATCTGACGATTGTGCTGGAAGAAAACGACCCCGGTGAGTTGGCACACGCTCTTGGAACCATTGCCCGTGCGCGTGGAATGACCGAAGTTGCCAAGGCTAGCGGACTGACTCGTGAAGCGCTTTACAAGGCATTGCGCCCTAATTCGCATCCACGTTTTGACACGATTTCTCGTGTCTGCGCTGCTTTTGGTGTGCGGTTGGTTGCACAAGTTGCGCAAGTTGCGCCTGCTAGTGCCCATTGAATTAAAGGGATAAGCATATATCCCTTTCTGTGGAAAGTGAGGATCGTCCCTTGCACCAGTAAAATCACGGTTTTAACAGCATCCTTCACTTCTCATGTCTGCCTGGGTATTACCCGATCACATTGCCGATGTACTGCCTGCCGAGGCACGTCACATCGAAGAAATTCGTAGGAATCTGTTGGACATGGCGCGTTGTTACGGCTATGAACTGGTGATTCCGCCTATGCTAGAACACTTGGAATCTTTGCTGTCTGGAACGGGTCAGACGCTGGATTTACAAACCTTCAAACTGGTCGATCAGCTTTCGGGTCGTATGCTAGGGCTACGCGCCGATAGCACGCCCCAAGTCGCCCGTATGGATGCGCATTTGCTCAACCGCGAAGGCGTAACCCGCCTGTGTTACTGCGGGCCGGTATTGCACACGCGCCCCAGTGCGCCCCATGCGACGCGTGAGCCGCTGCAACTGGGAGCCGAAATCTACGGTCACCAAGGGCTGGAGGCGGATTTGGAGATTCTCACGCTGGCGTTGGATTCGCTTAAAGCGGCTTCCATTCAAGGCATTCGGGTCGATATGGCGGATGCCCGCATCGTGTCGGCGTTGCTGCACAACAGTGTGGGAGCGGTGGAAACCAAAACCGAAACCACGAACCATGCCAACTGGCTTTCCCAACTGCACGCGGCTTTGGCGGCGAAGGATGCGGAAATCATCCAATCCCTGCTCGCCCACGCGCCCGCCGTAGCGAAAACCTTGTGCGAGTTGCTGCAACTGTATGGCGATAAATCCGTCTTAGACGAAGCCCGCCAGCTACTGCCCGCCCTGCCCGCGATTGACGAAGCCTTGAAAAATCTGGCGTGGCTGGCAAGCCATATCGAATCCGAGGTAGAAGTTTCGTTCGATTTAGCGGATTTGCGCGGCTATTCGTATTACAGCGGAACGATGTTTTCGCTCTACGCCCCCGGAGCCGCCGATGCGCTGGCACGCGGCGGACGTTATGACGCGGTGGGGAAAATTTTTGGGCGCAATCGCCCCGCCGTAGGCTTTGGTTTGGATATTAAAGCACTGGCGGTTATTGCTCCGCTCCCCCCGCAACGTGCGGCTATCTGTGCTCCTTGGGGGGAAGATGCCCGCCTGCGAGCCGCCATTGCTTCCTTACGCCGTCAAGGTGAGACGGTAGTGTGTGTGCTGCCCGGGCATGAAAGCCAAGCAGATGAGTTTTACTGCGACCGTGCGCTAATTGAAATCGCAGGGCAGTGGATTGTTATAGAAAGTGAAAAGGCACTCTAATGAATACAAACACGAATACAAACACGAATGCAAAAGCAAGCAAAGGACGCAATGTCGTCGTCGTCGGAACCCAATGGGGCGATGAAGGTAAAGGCAAATTGGTCGATTGGCTGACCGAAAGTGCCCAAGGCGTGGTGCGTTTTCAAGGAGGACACAATGCCGGGCACACGCTGGTGATTAACGGAGTAAAAACCGCCCTGCATTTGATTCCGAGCGGCATCATGCGCCCGGGTGTGAAATGCTACATCGGCAATGGTGTGGTGTTATCCGCCGCCAAATTGTTTGAAGAGATTGAGGGGCTGGAAAAAGCGGGGGTTGAAGTGCGTTCGCGCCTGCGCGTGAGCGAGGCTTGCCCGCTGATTTTGCCGTTCCACGCGGCATTGGACGTGGCGCGTGAAGCGGCGCGTGAAAAAGGGGGCAACGCCAAAATCGGAACGACCGGACGCGGCATTGGACCTGCTTACGAAGACAAAATCGCCCGCCGTGCTTTGCGCGTTCAAGATTTGAAATATCCAGCCCGCTTCGCTGCCAAATTGCGTGATGTGTTGGATTTGCACAACCATGTGCTGACCACGTATTTGAATTCCGAAGCCGTCGCGTTTGAACCGATTTACGAAGAAGCCATGCGGCACGCCGAGTTGCTCAAGCCCATGATTGCCGATGTATCGCGCGAACTGAACGAAGCCCATGCCCAAGGCGACAACCTGTTGTTTGAAGGCGCACAAGGCACGTTGTTGGATATTGACCACGGAACCTATCCTTACGTCACCTCCAGTAACTGCGTGGCGGGCAATGCCGCAGCGGGTGCGGGTGTCGGCCCCGGAATGCTGCATTACGTGTTGGGCATTACCAAAGCCTACTGCACACGCGTAGGTGGCGGTCCATTCCCCACCGAGTTGGATTGGGAAAAAGAAGGCACTCCGGGTTACCACATGAGCACCGTCGGTTTCGAGAAGGGAACGACTACCGGACGTTCGCGCCGCTGCGGTTGGTTTGATGCCGCGTTGCTGAAACGTTCTGCACAAGTCAATGGTTTGTCCGGTTTGTGCATCACCAAATTGGATGTGTTGGATGGATTAGAAGAACTGAAACTCTGCACCGGCTACGAATTGGATGGCGAAATCATCGACATTCTGCCGCTGGGCGCAGACGAAATCGAACGCTGCATACCAATTTACGAAACCATCCAAGGTTGGAGCGATTCCACCGTGGGCGTAACGCAATTCGACGCGCTGCCTGAAAACGCCCGTTTGTACCTGCAACGCATTGAACAGGTAACGGGTGTGCCCGTTCACATGGTGTCTACCAGTCCGGATCGGGATCACACGATTTTGATGCGCCATCCCTACACCACGGAGTAAACACCCAACCATGCTAACTGAAGACGGAAAACACCTTTATGTGAGTTATGACGAATACCACAACTTGATTGAAAAACTCGCCCTCAAGGTGCATCAATCGGGTTGGGAATTCGATACGATTTTGTGCCTTGCGCGGGGGGGGCTGCGTCCGGGAGATATTCTCTCGCGCGTGTTCGATAAGCCATTGGCGATTATGTCCACCAGCTCCTACCGCATGGATGCCGGTACGGTGCAGGGACATTTGGATATTGCCCGCTATATCACGACCCCCCGAGGCGAAATCGCAGGGCGCGTGTTATTGGTCGATGATTTGGCGGATTCGGGCAAAACGCTCAACACCATCATTCATTTGCTCAAAAACAACTATCCCCCGATTACGGAACTGCGCAGCGCGGTGATTTGGACGAAGGCGATTTCCACTTTCACACCCGATTACACCGTGAAGCATCTACCAACCAATCCGTGGATTCACCAGCCATTTGAAAGCTACGATTCCATACGCCCCGAGCAGTTGATGCGCAAATGGAGGAGTGAAGCGTGACCCGCGCGAATACTCCACAAACCACGCTGATTCACCACCCCTACGTGCCGCCAGCGGGGTTTGAAGCGCCGCAAGGGGGGGTGTTCAAAGCATCGACGGTTTTTTTCCCGAGCGTTGCCGCGATGCGCAAATGCGAATGGAAGGACAAATCCGCCTACACCTACGGGTTGCACGGCACGCCGACCACCTATGCGTTGGAAGAGCGTCTGTGCCACTTGGAAGGCGGTCTGCAATGCGTGCTAGTCCCTAGCGGCTTGGCAGCGGTTGCGTTGGTGGGAATTGCGTTGCTGCACGCGGGCGATGAAATCCTCATCCCCGATAACGTCTATGGCCCGAATAAAACCTTTGCCGAAGGAGAATTGCGGCACTGGGGCATTACGCACCAAGTCTATGACCCGATGAATCCACACGATTTGGCAGCCAAAATCTCCGCCAAAACCCGCTTGGTGTGGGTGGAGGCGGCGGGTTCGGTGACCTTGGAATTTCCGAATTTACCCGCCTTGGTCGCCATCGCCAAAGCGCAAAAAGACCATCGCATCATTGTCGCGCTGGATAACACATGGGGCGCGGGTTTGGCTTTTGCGCCGTTCGATACGGGGGTTGATATTTCTGTCCACGCCCTGACCAAATACCCCAGCGGCGGCGGTGATGTGTTGATGGGCAGCGTGATGACCCGCGATGCCGATTTGCACCTCCGCATCCAACTCGCGCACATGAGGCTGGGGTTGGGCGTAGGCGCGAATGATGCCGAAGCGGTACTGCGTTCCCTGCCCAGCATGGCGCTACGTTACCGGACGCACGATGAAAATGCCCGTATCCTCGCCCGCTGGTGCGATCAACAACCGGAATTTGTGCAGGTTTTACACCCTGCGTTGGCGGGATCACCCGGACATGAAAACTGGAAAGCGCTGTGCCAAAATAATACCAATCGTGCAGCAGGCGGCGCGGCGGGATTGTTTAGCGTGGTGCTAGACGAATGTTTTAGCCAAGCGCAAGTCGATGCGTTTTGCGATGCGCTACGTTTGTTTCGCCTAGGCTATAGCTGGGGTGGCCCGATCAGCTTGGTCGTGCCCTACGATTTGCAGTCCATGCGCACAACGTGGCCGGCTGGCATTGCACGCGGCACGGTGGTACGTTTTTGCGTGGGGCTGGAATCGGTGGACGATTTGCAAGCCGACATCGCACACGCCTTATTGCAGATGCGGGGCGGCTAAATGCTCGGTTTCCGCGATGTGGTTGCAGACAACGCGGCATAAATTGGCAATGTGCTTATCCACAATACGGTAATAAATCTGCACCCCATCGCGCCGCTTACCCAAGATATTCGATTGGTACAGTGTATTCAAATGCTGCGACATATTGGGTTGGGTGGTGTCGATTTCACTCAGCAGCTCGCTCACATTTTTTTCTGCTTGGCATAAACTGATAATGATGCGCAAGCGCATCGGCGCGGATAGTACGCAAAATAGTTCGGCTGCCATTTCAATGACTTGCTGTTGTTCTGTTTTATTCATAATGAATGGTTGCATTTTTTATTTGATTATTCCATACCGCCAGTGCCGCATTGCTAGGATAAAACCGCGCTTTTGTACCTAACTGTAATTCTGCCTCCACATCGTGGCATTGAACAGTTAAGCGGATACCAAGACCGCACGATGTGGCAGGGAATTCTTGAAGTATTGATGCTATGTTAAGTATAGCGCCCGATGCAGGTTCTATGCGCATTTTCAGGTATTTTCCAAATTGGCAACGGGCTTCTTCTAAACTCCAAATTTGGGTAATCGAAAGTTGATTGCCACCGGAAAAACGGTCGTACTGCACTTTGCCCATGATGACGATAAAACCATCGTCCTTCAGGGTATCGCGGTGGGCTTCTATCAGTGCGTCATCCGCCCGCGCATCGATACTAGCCGACTTATCATCCAATTTAAAAAGTGCCAGTCGTCCCCGTTGCCCGTTAATTATTCGCAAATCGGTCACGATACCTGCCAATAATTGGGGTTCACGGGTATCTAAAAAATCGGCAATGCTGCGTTTGACAAAACGGCGTACTTCCGGCGCAACTTCATCAAATAAATGCCCTGATAAATAAAAACCAACCGCGATTTTTTCAAAATCCAAACGCTCTTTCACGCCCCACGCCGGAGTTTCGATTAAATCGGGTTCTTGCGTACTCGAACCGTGCGCATCATCACCCATATCGAATAATCCGACTTGGTTGGCATTCGCCGCCGCTGCCGTCGCAAATTCAAAAGCACGGTCAATAGAGGCAACTAACGCCGACCGATTAGGGTGCAGGGAATCAAATGCCCCCGCTTTAATCAAGGCATCCACGCAGCGTTTATTCAGGCTAGAACGATCCACCCGACAGGCAAAATCGAACAAGCTGGTAAACGCACCGCCTTCTTCCCGCGCTGCCACGATTGCTTTAATTGCTTTTTCGCCCGTGCCTTTCACTGCGCCCAAACCGTAGCGGATTTTTTTATGGCTTAAATCCCAAATTGGTTCAAAACGGTATTGCCCTTGGTTAATATGGGGCAAATCAAATGATAGCCCCATTTTAACGGCATCTTCAAATAATACCTTGAGTTTATCGGTATTATCCATTTCCACGGTCATATTGGCACAGAAAAACTCGGCGGTAAAATGAACTTTAATCCATGCCGTATGGTATGCTAATAAAGAATATGCCGCAGCGTGCGATTTATTGAAACCGTAGCCCGCAAATTTTTCCATTAAATCGAAAATTTCATCGGCTTTTTCGTTGCTGATGTCATTTTTTGCCGCGCCAGTTCGGAATATCCCGCGATGCTCTGCCATTTCTTCCGGTTTTTTCTTACCCATTGCGCGGCGCAACATATCCGCACCGCCCAAGGTATAACCACCCAAAATCTGTGCAGTTTGCATCACCTGCTCTTGATAAACCATAATGCCGTAGGTTTCTGAGAGCATATCTGCCACTAAAGGATGGGGATATTCAATGACCTCGCGCCCATGTTTCCGCGCCACAAAACTCGGAATCAAATCCATCGGGCCCGGGCGATACAACGCATTCAAGGCGATTAAATCTTCCAAGCGCGTGGGTTTGGCATCGCGCAACATTCCCTGCATCCCTCGGCTTTCAAATTGAAATACCGCTTCGGTTTTTCCATCTGAAAATAATTGATACACCTTTTTATCGTCTAACGGGATATTTTCATAAGAAAAATCTTTTTGGTTGGTGTGGCGCTTAACAATCAATTCCCGCGCAATTTCTAAAATCGTGAGGGTGGCTAAACCCAAAAA
>JBDKGR010000024.1:0-20723 GCA_039798085.1 Pseudomonadota bacterium | reverse complement strand
GTGGTGCATCACATCCAACAACAATGCCCGACCCCTGATTATTTACCGGGCGTACTTGATACCCCCGTCACAGAGACCATAGAAAAAATACAGGGGGGGGAAACCGATCCGCTTTATGAAAAAGTGATGGTCTCCCTTTTAGATAAGCAGATCACCAGCGCCCCCGAGTTGGAACGCCGATTCAAAATCACCCATCAGCGTGCCATTGAATTATTGGCACAAATGGAAAAATCCGGCATCGTTAGTGCAATGGGAGCCGCAGGGAAACGGGATGTTCTCACCTCGCATTTCAGCTTCATTGAAAAAAATAGATCATCCACATCATCTACATCATCTACATCATCTACATGATAATCCCTCAACGAAATAAAATCTTTGCTACTATTTTCATAGCTACTTATGCAGTATTGGCGGGTGCTAGCGGTCAAAATGGTGTAGAGAATAATGGATTGCATCATTTGGAAACCTTCATCAAAACCGTGAAAACGGGACGCAGTGAATTCACCCAAACCGTCACCCAACCCGCCAAAGAAGGGCGACCCGAACGCAGCAAAATTAGCAGTGGTCATTTTGAATTTTTACGACCTTCGTATTTTCGTTTTACGTACAAAAAACCGTTTGAACAAAGTATCGTGGCAGATGGTCAAACGCTATGGTTGTACGACCCCGACTTAAACCAAGTCACGGCACGTAAACAAGCACAAGCCTTGGCAAGTACGCCCGCTGCTTTGATTGCATCCGCAGTGGATGTGAAATCTTTACAAAATGATTTTGTTCTCAGTCCGCAGCCCGATAGCGATGGATTGGTGTGGGTGCTCGCAACCCCTAAAGGTAAAGATAACCCGTTGCAGAGCATTCGCATCGGTTTTCGTTTAACGGAATTGGCGGTATTGGAGATGGTGGATAACTTTGGTCAGCGTTCGCATCTGCGCTTTAGCAAAATGGAAGCCAATCCGAGTCCTCCCAATCATCCCAAATTGGATGCTAAATCGTTCCAATTCACCCCCCCCCCGAGTGCGGATGTGATTCGGCAGTAACCACTTATCGCACCAAAGAAACCGCCTATCGGTAAGACGAAGGGCGTAGGCATAAATTATGAGAGACTCCATCTTATGAAAAAACACCACCGTGGTTTCACGTTAATCGAGGCTTTGGTTGTCATGGGCATTGTTGGCATCATGGCGAGTATGGGGATTCCTTGGTTTATCTCCATCGTTAAGTCCAGCGTGATCACCAGCAATGTCAATGGCTTTTTGGCAGATTTGCGCTTTGCCCGCAGTGAATCCTTGCGCCGTGGCGGACGGGTAGTGATGTGCCGCAGCAATGCCCCCGAAGCCACCGTTCCCGTGTGCAATGGAAACACGGGTGCAAGCAATGGATGGCAAACAGGTTGGGTAATTTTTCATGACCTGAGTGGAGATAACGTCTTTCAAGCAGGTGAACCTATTTTGCGGGTGCAAAGCACCATTGTCGCAATGGATAGCATTATTCAGCAGGGGAATAGCCCTTCTTATAAATTCACATTTTCTGCCACAGGCAGGCTGCCCTTGGGTGATGCCGCTACGCTAAATTTTGGCGGAGATAGGTTTAAGAATCTAAAAAATCCTGACAATATCTTTGATATGCAACGCACCGTATGTGTCGCGGCAACAGGGCGCGGCAGAATTTCGGGTGATGGAGTTGCAACATGCCCATAACCATGAACCCTCCTCAATCTATTCAAAAAGGCGCTTCATTAATTGAGGTTTTGATTGCAATTCTCATCCTCTCGTTTGGTTTGTTGGCAATGGGTGGAATGCTTTCCTTGGGGGTTTTAATGCCCAAATTATCCGGTTATCGTTCAACTGCCACCAATTTGGCTTCTAGCCATGTGGATGCGATTCGTGCTAACCCCTTTGGTTTTCAGGCCGATCAATACAACGCGGCATTGAATGAAAACGGTGGCTGGTCTTCCACGGCGATTGCACTTTCAGGCAGTAATTGCAGTTTTACGGGAACCAAATGCACATCGACTACCTTGGCGGCGGCGGATACCAATATCTTTCGCAATGCCGTGCGGCGCGATTTACCAGCGGGTGATATTGTGGTGCGTTGTAGCACTTCGCCTTGTACCTCTGCTTCGTATGGTGAGCTGTGGGTTATCTGGAAAGAACCAGCTAGCGCACTCGATATTAGCGGCAGCGACCAATGTCCCGCTACCGCCATCGCCCTTTACACCAACCCCAAGCCCAGGTGTCTTTATGTCCGATTCCAAATTCAATAATTTTTACCAGCAGCCCGGGCAACGCAAGGATCATAGACAACGCATTCAGGCGGGGTTTTCTCTGGTTGAATTGATGGTTTCTTTAACCATCGGCTTGGTGATTACCGTGGCGGCGCTTTCTGCGTATGTGGGTTCATCCAATGCAGGCAGGGTTGCGGATGCCCAATCGCGCATGAATGAAGATGCCCAAGCCGCACTTTCCACATTAAGCCAGCAGGTTCGCTTGGCAGGGGCGAATCCCGTGCAGGTGGGACGAGTCTATCCTTTCCGCCGGAATCCAGTATATTTGGCAACGTATGCGGGGGGGACATCTATTACTTATATTCCACCATTGCCCTCTACGGTAACACTTCCCTCTTTTTCTCCCAGCACTTATACCTTATCGGCTTTTGCGGTGAGGGGGTGTGATGGCACATTTAGCAACATCACCAACACAGCGGCGAATCGCTTGGATGCTTTAACGTGTGCCACAACGACCACTACCTTGCCCGATTCCATCGCCGTGAGCTATGAATCGGATCAATTCAACACGGTGAAAGTAGGCGTTCTGCCTAGCGACTGTTTGGGGCAAAAACTTTCCATTGCGGCTACAGTGACTTCGGCTTTAACCAGCATCCCTAACGGCTCCACCATTACGGTAGCCGATAACCGTTTTTACATTGCCAATCAACCCAATAGAAGCCCTACCGTTCCCAGCCTGTACTGCAAAGGCAATGGCAATACACAACCCCAACCACTGGTAGAAAATGTAGAAGATATGCAGCTTACCTACGGTGTAGTTAGCACCACAGATACCGCCGAGCAAAGCACGATTGCAGGTTATCTGACCGCCAACCAAGTGGAAACCGAAACCAGCATGGCAGCATTGGCTAATTCGGGGCTGCGTTGGGGGCGGGTGTTAAGCGTGCGTATTTGCGTGGTGGTGCGCAGTGAAAATCCCGTTGCCCCAGATGCAGCATCGGGCAAGTATTACAAGTGCGATGGTACGTTGGATAGTTCTAAAACCGATTTGCGCTTGCGCCGTGCTTACTCCACTACCGTTGTTTTAAGGAATCGACGCGCATGAAAAACTCTGCCCCCCCATCCCAACAACAAGGTGTTGTGTTGGTGATTGCCTTGATTATGCTGGTGATTATTTCGTTATTTACGGTTACCAGTATTCGTTCGGCTATATCGTCTGAAAGCATTGCGAATAATGTTCGTATGGTGGAATTAGCAACCCAAGCGGCAGATATTGCATTGCGGCATTGTGAAAAATCGGCAGTACGTGCCTTGAAAGATTTAGCAGGCTTTGGCGATACCACCACCACCAATGCTTGTAATGGCAATGAAAAATATCCGTATCAAGGCTTTGATACGACTTTGGGAACCACCAATGTATCGGTCAATCAATGCGTTAAAGCTGCGGTGGCAGGGGGACCTTTGGGCAATGCAACAGTTACGGTGGCAACCCCTCTACAAATTATCTGGGGGGGTACAGGTAAAGAATGGCAAACCCTTACAACATGGGATAGCAACACCACGAGAACCTTTGTATTGCCCCTGAGTATGGTGGGGACGGCGACGTTCAAACGCCCCCCGGAATGTATGGTCGAATCGTTAAGCGGAGCGAGACCTGTTAAAAGCCCATTTCTTGGCACGTTTGTGGTGACCGCACGCGGCTTTGGACCGGAAGTTCCGGCAGCGGATAACAATCGCTCGCGCCCCCTTGGAACCGAGGTTTGGCTTCAATCTACGATTGAATATGATTAAAAATAATTTAATAATTAAATGTGGCTGCAAAAAAACAGGTTTTAAGTCTTCTGATAAATTTCCTGAAACCTGCCCTTGGTCGATAACCCCTATATTAATGGAAGGTTGGTTACCTGTATGAAAAAGAAATTTGCTAAAACATTCAAAAAAACATTCATTGCAAGCAGTATAGCTTTACTGTGTGCCAATGTGGTATTGGCAGTTCCTACGCAAATTCCGTTATTAACACGCGGTAGCATGGTAGAGCCAAATATCGTTTTTATGATTGACGATTCGGGTTCGATGGCAGCCACATTCCTGTATCAAGAATCCAATCCTGCTGCGTGGAACAATGCCAATCTGAAAATTACTGCTGGTTATGGTGTGATGCCGCGCTCTGATTGGAATTCTTATGATTATAGTATCAGTAATGTAGATTATTACGCGAAGTGCTCCCCGCAAATCAATAAAATTTATTACGATCCATCTACGTACTATCAACCACCATTTGATAGCACAGGTACAGGTACTCGTTTATCTACAGCACTAGCACCCATTAATAATACGTCTACAGGATGGGGAAATGGTGATGGCGTTTGCACTGAGCCTATTACGGATATAGGTAATCCTGTTGTATACAATTATCAAGGTGGAGATGGTCCTTATTGGGATGGAACAAAGTTATTAACTGCAAATACAAGTTACAAGAAGGTGACAATCAGACCCACCACTCCATATTATAAAAAATTCATAAACCGTACTGATTGCGCAGGGGTTACAACTTGCACCTATGCCGAAGAGTCACGCAATTTTGCCAACTGGTATACGTGGTATCGAACGCGCTTGGATATGGCAAAAACTTCGATCAAAGAAGCATTCGCCAATCAATCTGCCCCATTTCGATTAGGTTGGGGGAAATTAAATAACCTAGCAGACAATGGCAAGATGACTGAAGGTGTAACGCTATACGATAGTGCCAAACGTACCAAATTTTTCACTTTTCTGGACAAAATCGGTAATGGCGGCGATACCCCTAGTCGGTTAGCGTTACGTACCGTTGGTGAGTATTACAAACGCAAAGATACCAATGGCCCTTGGAGCAATAAACCGTCGGCCGATGTTACGGCTATCGGCACTGTTCCATCCAACCCTAATTCAGTATATGCCACCTGCCGCCGTGCCAATGCCATGTATATTACTGATGGTTATTACAATGATTCCACAACTAAGGTGTCAGATTTGGGTATTAAGGATGTGGATGGTGATACAAATAGTAGCACTTTTGCTGATGTGGCAATGTATTATTGGATTACCGATTTATTCCCCGAATTAGATAACAAAATAAAACCCGTAATCGGAGATAATAACGATGATGCATTTTGGCAACACATGAACTTTTGGGCGATTGGCTTAGGGGTTGTGGGCACGATTGACATCAGTACACTCGATAAACAAAAAACCGAATTAGATGCCATTAAAGCGGGTAAAAAAAGTTGGCCAGTTCCTGCGATCAATAAACCCTCAACACTGGATGATATGTGGCACGCTACCGTCAATGCACGCGGTAGTTTTCTGAATGCGGGCAATGCCCAAGAACTTGAAGCGGCTATCAATGGCATGATGGGGCAGATGTTAAAAGCCTCTTCCTCTCAAGCGGGTGTGGCAGTTTCTACGGCGAATTTGGATACTGGAACGGCTAAATACGTTCCTACCTACACCACCGGAAACTGGTCGGGTAATTTGATTGCGTACAAGTTGAATACGATAGAACCCGTTACGGACACGGATAAAAAAATTGGTGAGGTTATAACACCTGCGTTATGGCAAGCAGAAACACTTGACCCGATTACAGAAATTGAAACCGCCAATACGCTGTGCCCCAGCCCGGCGAATGCTTCTGCGTGTCCCGCTAATTTATCGGTTATCGCCAATACCACCACCCGCGCAACCAATCGGAATATCTTTGTGGGTAACGGTGCAACCAGTGGAACGCGTGCTGTGCCGTTCACGTATTCGGATATGAATGGTGCTGGTGTTGCTTCCACCATCACCCCCGCCTATGTAGGGCAACCCATTGACCAAACCTTGATTAGCTTCTTGCGCGGGGATAAGAGCCAAGAAGGTACGAATGGAAGCCGTGCTTACCGCTCTCGTTTCACGACCTTGGGCGATATCGTGAATTCAACGCCGACTTTTGTGAAGTTTGCGGTTGATTACGGTTATTCGGCACAAACGGGATATACCAACTTCCTTGCAACCAAGGCAGCACGGTCGGAGGGTGCTCTATTTTTTGGAGCAAATGACGGAATGCTCCATGTTTTAGGAGAAAGCAATGGGCGGGAAATTTTTGCTTACGTTCCCAAAGCGGTGTTGTCCAAAGTGGCACAGTTAGCCCTTTCATCGTATGGCACCAATAACAATCACCTGTATTTTGTGGATGGTCCGCTCACCCAAGGCGATTATTACAACGGCAGCAGTTGGAAAAATGTGGTGGCGGGTACAACGGGTGCGGGTGCAAAAGCGGTTTTTGCTTTGGATGCCACCACCCCCACCAGCATGAATGCCAGCAGCGTGCTGTGGGAAGTTTCTAATACCACTTCGGGATTTACCGAGTTGGGCAATGTGCTGCACGATGTGCAAATTGGTTTGCTGCGCAATGGGCAATGGGCGGCTATTTTTGGCAATGGCTACGATAGCGCATCGAAAAAAGCCCAACTCTTTATCGTCAATATGAACGATGGATCGCTTATCAAGAAAATTGACACGATGGCGGGTTCTCCCACCGCTCAAAATGGTTTGGGTGGTGTGCGTTTGCTGACCAATCCAGCGGGGGAAATCATTGGGGCTTATGCAGGTGATTTGCTGGGCAATATGTGGAAATTTGATTTGTACGATACCAATTCCGTAAATTGGGGAACGGGCTATGGCACAACAGGTGCGCCCAAACCCCTTTACACCGCCAAAAATGCTGCGGGGGGTATTCAACCCATTACGGCGACACCCTATGTTATGCCCCATCCCAGTGGGGGTTACTTGGTGGCGATGTCCACCGGTAAATTGTTTGAAGATAGCGATTTATCCGACACATCCAAGCAAACCGCGTATGGCATTCGGGATACCAAATTATTTGGTACGATTCCCATTCCTAACCCCAGTGGTGCGAGTCAGGTTGTGGGGACTTCCAGTTTAGTAAAACAAACTATCACTGCCACGAATACGATCAACCAAAAGATTACCGCATTTGACGGTACGACCTCGGAACAAGCGATTACTTTTTACAGAATATCGTCGAATACGCTTGACTGGACTACCAAGGATGGTTGGTATTTTGACCTCCCCCATTTGGGTCAACGGACAATCTTTCCAGTCGAGGCTTTGGTGAGTAGTTTGAATCGCCTTGTGCGCGTGGACACCGTTCAACCCGGGGGAGTTGCCAGTGACCCTTGCGCTACGGCGACATCCGCAGTCGGCGCAAGTTATATCATTGATATGCTGACAGGAGGTTCTCCACAAGGCACGTTGCTGGATACCAATGGCGATGGTAAGGTGATTGATAGTGAAATAAGTGGTACAGCAGTAGGCACAACCGCTGGTTCTGCGGATGCGATCAATGCGTCGGGTTACACCACTGCAGCCGATGGACGCAATATATTTATCGAAGACAAGGCAAGAAGTACCGTTACCGTCAAAAGACTGTACGATGTTAGTTCAGACTTTAAGCCTATGCCGATTACCCCAGACATTTGCGCATTGAAATTAGCAACTACTCCGCTGGAAATTCAATCGTGCTGCAACCAAGGGGGCAAAAATTCTGCCTACTATTGTTCTTTAACCACCCAAACCAAACGCACATGGCGACAACTGTTTATGCGTTAATGAAAGAAAAGAACGATGACTATGAAAAAATCCAAGGTACGCGGCTTTACGTTGATTGAGCTAATGATTACGGTTTCCATTGTTGGAATCTTGGCAAGTATTGCTTTGCCTTCATACAGTAGTTATATCGCCCGCGCCCGCCGTGCAGATGCACGGACGCAGTTGATGCAAGCCACTCAGTTGATGCAGCGCTACTACTCGGCTAACGACCGTTATGACCAAGACCGTAGTGGCACAGCGAATGCGGTATCGGATGCGCGGTGGAATGGTTTGCGCCAATCGCCTGCCGATGGAACCGCTGTTTATAACCTCAGCCTTGCCACGGTGAGCACAGATGCGTTCACACTCAAAATGGTTCCTGTATCGGGAAAAAGTATGGCAAATGATAAATGCGGCAGCTTCACCCTGACATCAACAGGAGTACGCGGTGTGGAGATCGGTGGAAGTGCTGGAAGCAGCACCTTACGCGATGAATGCTGGAAATAATCCGATTCGTTCCCGTTTTTTAACGCAAGCCCTCGCGCTGGCACATCAAGCGCTGCGGATTACCTCGCCCAATCCGCGCGTGGGCTGCGTGGTGGTGGATGCGAATGGAAACGTCATTGGGGAAGGGCATACCCAAGCACAAGCAGCGGGTGGTGCGCACGCCGAGGTTATGGCATTGCGTGATGTGGCGCAGCGTGGTTTGAGCGCGGATGGTGCTACGGCTTATGTCACCCTCGAACCCTGTTCTCATTATGGACGCACGCCTCCCTGTGCCGATGCACTGGTAGCGGCGGGTATTCAAACACTCGTTGCCACGAACGGCGATCCAAATCCACGGGTTTCTGGACGCGGCTTTGATCGCCTTCGGGCTGCGGGTGTTGAAGTCGAAGTGCTTTCCCCAGATGATGCGTTGGCGATTCAAGCCCGAGAATTGAATATCGGATTTTTCAGCCGCATGGAACGTAAAAAACCGTGGGTGCGCATGAAAATCGCCGCCTCACTGGACGGGAAAACCGCCTTACCCAATGGATTGAGCCAATGGATTACGTCCCCAGCCGCCCGTGCGGATGGCCATGCGTGGCGGGCGCGGGCGTGTGCGGTGCTGACCGGAATCGGCACGGTGCTGCAAGACAATCCCCGTTTGGATGTACGGCTGCATCAAACCCCGCGCCAACCTACGTTGGTTGTGGTTGATAGCCAGCTTGAAACCCCGTTGGATGCCAACCTTTTTGCTCCTAATTTAATAGCTGAACGTGCTTGTATTATCTACACTGCAAGCCAACATGCTGAAAAAAGACACGCACTAGAACAACGCGGTGCTACGGTGGTTTATTGTCCTGATGGACAGGGCAAAGTTGATTTAGCCGCTATGTTGCACGATTTGGCAAGCACCCACCAAATCAACGAACTGCATTTAGAAGCGGGCGAAAAACTCAATGGTTCGTTGATTCGGGCGGGGTTGGTGGATGAATTTTTAATCTACTTAGCCCCTATGTTGATGGGGGACGGCGCGGGCATGGCGCGTTTAGGGGTGCTTCAAGATTTATCGCAAGCACGGCGTTTGACGTTTCATAGTGTGGAACCCATTGGCGTGGATTTGCGAATTCTGGCACGCATTCATCGGTGACAGCCGTTCTACTTTCTTTGATGCTCTTGCTGCTGCCAGCACTTGGCGTGCCGCATGAAGCCTTGCTGCAAGACAGCCTGAAATCCCTTATTGCGGTATTTTTCACCTTCGCAGCGGGCTTTGCTTTTTTGGGGCGTATTTACCAACAGGGTGGGGTGGTGCGTTGGCATGGAATAGCGATGCTTCCGGTGCTGCTCATGCTGTACGCATTGGGAAGTATGGTGTGGTCGCACTCGTATTTGGGCGGTGTAGAAGCGGTGCGTTGGATGATTCTCAGCGCGGTTGTTTGGTTGGGTTTGCAAAGTTTTCCACCGAGGAATCGCCGCAACATAACCTTCTTGTTATGGTGTATTCATATAGGTGCGGTGCTGGCTTCGCTGTGGGCGGCATTGCAGTTTTGGATGGATTGGCAATTCTTTTCCCAAGGTCCCAATCCGGCTTCTACCTTTGTGAATCGGAATTTTTTTGCCGAATTTTTGGTATGTACGATTCCCTTCTCGGTGTTGCTACTGACACGGGTGGCAGATAAAACCAGCGTATTTTTGCTTGGATTTTCGCTTGCCTTTCACACCGTGGCATTGATGATGACGGGTACACGATCGGCACTCATCGCACTGTTGGGTTTGCTGGTGGTACTGCCGTGGGTGATGTGGCGGTATCGCAAGCAATGGGCCTCCAGTGGTTGGACGATACGGCATCGCATCGCTTTGCTATGGGTATTGGTGGGAACGGTGTTGGCATTGGGAAGTTTACCCAGCACCAACCGTATGTTGATTGCCGAAATAGGACATACTACGGCATTACAACGTTCGGTGGCACGCACTGCCTCCATCATGCGCAGTGAAGAATTTGAAACGGGTTCTTTTGCGATTCGCACCAAAATGTGGCAAGCCACGTTGCGCATGATTGCGGATAATCCCATCACGGGGGTTGGTGCAGGGGCGTGGGAAGTGCATATTCCCCGTTACCAAGAAGCAGGGTCAGAACTAGAACCCGATTACTACGCCCACAATGAACCGCTGCAACTCATTGCCGAATATGGCGTAGTGGGGTGGATTTTTTTGTTGATCCTGCTCACGTATTGCTTCCGCACGGGGTGGAATTTGTGCTTCCGTCCACGCCGTAATGGATTGTTGCCGAGTATTGTTTTATGCAGCTTGGGGGCATTTTTATGGGTCAGCAATGCCGGATTTCCGTGGCGCATGGCATCTAGCGGGGTATTATTTGCCTTCAGTTTGGCATTGTTAGCGGCTTCGGATAGGGCAAAAATAACCATCACCTATCCATTGCGCACAAGGGGAAGTATTGCCATTTTGGGTGGTTTGGCAATCAGCACAGGGCTTGCGTTGCACGCAGGTCAACAGGCGGTGGAATGCGAATCCAAATTGATGCGTGCCACCCAAATCGCCCTTTCCATTCGTGCATCGGGTATGCCGAATCACCCTGAATGGGATAAAGACAAAGCCCTCATGCTCCAACTGCTAGCCGAAGGTATCGCCATTAACCCGCATTACCGCAAACTCACGCCCATTGCAGCCGATGTCATGGTGGGCTGGGGGGATTGGGAAAATGCTACATGGATATGGAAAAGCACCCTTGCATCACGCCCTTACATCGTGGCATTGCTGGTGAATGTGGCGTACAGTGAATTGCGACTGGGAAATCGGGAAGCAGCAGAAGGGTATTACCAGCGTGCGAAACAAGTGCAACCCACGGCACAATCGGTGATTCGGTTGGAAAAGGTGTTACACGATACCAAGGCAATGTAGGCAATGGATGCGCCAAACGCAACCGCTGAATCCATAAATCAAAATCAATGACCCCAAACAAAAACACAAATACAAACGCAAACGCAAACGACCCCTTCAACCTCGCGCATCTAATGCGCCAAGGTACGCTGCAACTGCCAGCCATGCCACCCTTATCGTTGTATGTACATTTGCCGTGGTGTTTGAAAAAATGTCCGTATTGCGATTTCAATTCGCACGGCATGGACACCTCAACCAGCAAAGAATTGCCTGAAAAACGCTATATCGCTGCCTTATTGGCCGATTTGGAAGCGTCTTTACCCTTGATTTGGGGGCGTTCGATTCGCAGTATCTTCATTGGAGGTGGTACACCGAGTTTGTTTTCGCCGGATCGTATTGCCCAATTATTAAGTGATATTCGCGCCCGCTTGAAAGTAGAACCCGATTGCGAAATCACACTTGAAGCCAACCCCGGAACCTTTGAAAAAGATCGTTTTCGCGCCTTCGCCCAAGCAGGGGTTACGCGGCTTTCGATTGGTGTGCAGAGTTTCAACGATACGCATTTACGCGCAATCGGTCGGGTGCATGATCGTGCCCAAGCATTGGCAGCAGTGGAAGAAGCGGCGCAAGCATTTGGTACGTGGAATCTTGACATCATGTATGCGTTGCCCGGACAAACGATTCAACAAGTCGAAGAAGATATGAAAACCGCGTTGCAATTTTCGCCTCCGCACATTTCAATTTACCATTTGACCATTGAGCCGAACACTTTTTTTGCCAAATATCCGCCCACCATCCCAGAAGACGATACCGCTTACGCCATGCTTGACCGCATCACCGAATTAACGGAAAGCGCGGGCTTAAATCGTTACGAAGTATCCGCCTATGCCCGCAAAGATCACGCCTGCCGACACAATTTGAATTATTGGAAGTTTGGCGATTATTTGGGCATTGGTGCCGGAGCGCATAGCAAATTGAGTTTCGCGCACCGCGTGATTCGGCAATCGCGCCTACGTGAACCGATGCGCTACATGGAATCGGCATTGGCAGGAAATGCGGTCGCCCAAAGCGATGAAGTCAAACGCAAAGAATTACCCTTTGAATTCATGCTCAACGCGCTGCGGCTGCGCCACGGTTTTTTGCTGCGCAACTTTACCGAACGCACCGGTTTGCCCCTCTCCAGCATCAACGCAGCACTGGCATCGGCACAGCAAAAAGGCTTGCTCGAATACGATGGAGAGCTGGTTCGTCCTACCCCGCAGGGCTTTGATTTTTTAAGCGATTTGCAGGAGTTATTTTTGGTGTCATTTTGATATGATCGCATCTAACCGAGAACTATCCTCTCCCCATTCGCTTTCCACATGGAAGCGTCCTATTTAACCTTCCGCACCAACGGTCGCACCAAATCCGTGGCGTGGCTGACCAATTCGGCGGTTTTGAGGAAGACTTGACCCGCTTCGATTTTTACGTCAAAGCGCGGGGTACAGCCTTCATCGGGGGCGGCGGCTTGTCCGGTACACATATCAATGTTCCAGTTGTGCAATGGGCAGGCGACACTTGAACCGAACACAATCCCTTGGCTCAACGGCCCGCCCTTGTGGGGGCAGCGATCCAGCAGCGCGAATACGCCGTTATCGGCATTGCGAAACACCGCCACATCCAAACCCGAAGCCCGTTCCACGCGGCGGCTGCCGAGCACCGGAATATCGTTGATATGGCAAACCAAAGTCCATTCATTATCCATTTTGTGATTCCTTGTGCTATTGATTTGGTAGCTGCTTATGCAGCAATGGCGGGCATTAGCGGGATAAATTGCCGTGTATCCACTTGTGCATCGTCAAAATCAAACCAAGGGTCTGGTTCGCCTTCCAGTGCAAATTACAACTGCGCCCAAAGCGCTTTGCGTATCATAGGTAATGAAACGACCCACACCTAATTTCTATAAATCACACTTGGGTGTAACCTTGGCAACACAATGAAAATTACCGCATCGCACATCGTAGACTGGGTTAATCAAAACGCCAAGGAAGCTCAAACACAATTGCCGCGTTTGATTCGGCGGCTTTGCTTTGATCCCGCCACGACTCGCCAACTGGCTTTTCCTGCTGGAGATTCCACCTATATGCCCGGGTGGGATGGTGTTTTGGAAAAAACACAAGGCGACACATGGACACCAGCGGGTATTTCATATTGGGAAATGGGGTGCGATAGAGAAACCGCTTCAAAAGCAAATGGCGATTACCAAAAGCGTTTAAGCGCAATAAATGCTGAAGCGCGTGCGTCAGCAACTTTTGTGTTCATTACTCCACGCCGTTGGACAAAAAAAGCCGAATGGATTCGAGATCAATCCAACAAGAAAGAATGGGCTGAAGTTCGTGCCTATGATGCCGATGATTTAGAACAGTGGTTAGAGAACTCTCCCGCTATTGCTTTGCAATTTTCAGAAGAAATTGGCTTGCGTGGTGATGGCGTTGAAAGTATTTCGCGCTATTGGAAATCATGGTCTGAACAATGTAGCCCTGCCATTACGGTGGATGCATTATTGGTTGATAGAGTAGCAACCCGTGACAAATTTTGCTCAACTGTAAAAGAATCACGCGCCAAAGAAGGCACGCCGCAACCTTTGGTGATTCGTGCTGATAGTGTTGAAGAAGCGGTTGCCTTTACCATTGCATCCTTAATGGAGATGGATGTACTGGCTAATCAAGCACTGGTGGTAAGCAGTGCGGCGGGCTGGCGATTTGTAGAAAAAAACGCATCACTACGAATTGCTATTTGCGCCAATACGGAAATAGCTGCTACTCCGATAACACGAACTGGGTTATTGGTGATTGTTCCTCATGCAATCGGTAATAGTAATACCAATGATGCACGCTCTCAAGGTATCGAAATACGCTTGGAGCGCCCTGCTATTTACGAATACGAAAAAGCCTTGCTCGCAATGGGTATGGAAGCATCGGATGCCAAGCGTTATGCACGGAATACGGGGCGTTCTTGGACAGTGCTACGCCGAGAGCGGGCAACAAACCCAGCTATTCGACATCCTAAATGGCTGGATACACCGCAATCTACCAGCTTACAACTGCTTTGTTTGGTAGGAAACTGGGATGGAAGTAAAGAGGCAGATCAGCAAATCATTGCCGAATTAGCAAACCGACCTTATGAAAACATTGAACAGGAATTACTGCAACTGACACACATGGATGACGCGCCATTGCTCAAGATTGGAACGATTTGGAAAGCCAAGTCGCCATTGGAATTACTGAATCTAGTAGGTTCTCGTATTACCAGTAGCCAATGGGATCGTTTTTTCTTAATTGCCCGCGAAATACTGGAAACACCCGACCCCCAATTGGAACTACCAGACGAAAATCGTTGGACGGCTGTACTACACGGAAAAGTTCACCCTCATTCTGATTTTGTACGAGATTCAATTTGTGATTCATTGATAAAACTGGCTGTTCGTGGTGCATCCGATATTAGTCAGAGGGTAGAGCAGTTGGTGTATGAACTTTTGAATGAAGCCAATGAAATACGCTGGCTATCCCTTTCTTCTCTTTTACCCACTTTGGCAGAAGCCGCACCCAACGAATTTTTGAAGGCGGTTGAAAAAAGTTTACGGCAGGCAAATCAGCCCGTTACACGATTGATAAAAGAATCCAAAACAACGGGGATAGGTGGACAGTGTTGGCAGGCGGGGTTACTGTGCGCGCTGGAAACTTTGGCATGGGATTCGCGCCGATTGGCAGGGGTTGCATTGGTATTGGCTCAACTGCAACGTATCCCAATTCAAGGAAATTGGGGCAATGCACCAGCTAACAGTTTGTTTGGTCTTTTTCGGTCGTGGATGCCACAAACCGCAGCAGGATTACCAGAACGCCTACGTGTTTTAGATTTGCTAATCCAGCGACATCCGGATGTCGCTTTTAATATTTTTCAAGGAATGCTCGCTCAATACGATAGCGCAACTCCTATTGCTCGCCCTAAATGGCGTGATGATGATGCAGGTGCAGGTAATCCTGTTACTTACTATGAATATGACTCTATGAATGCCATAGCACGAGAGCGTTTATTGCAATTAAGTGCGAATAATGTTGCGCGTATTGCTGATTTATGGAAACCAATGGCAGATTGGGATTTCCTCGAATTACTGGAACTCCTAGAGCCATTCACCTTACCCACAGCGAACGACGAGGATAGGGATAATTTGCGCAAGGCATTACGACAAACGATTCATTGGCATCGTAATTACAGTAAAGCACCTACGGAAGAACTCAATGCGTGGCTACCAAAAGCGGACGATTGCTATGAGCGATTAGCTCCCATTGATTTGATAAAGCGGCATTGCTGGCTTTTTGAAAATGAAAACAAAATAGGTTTTACTTCTAAAAGAAGTTTGATAGAAAAAGAAGATACATCTGTCAGAATTACAGCGTTAGAAGAAATTTATCAAAGCCTTGGAATAAATGGTATTGATCAACTCATTTCTGTATGCGATGCACCTTGGATAATTGGCAACTGTCTTGCACAAATAAATTGGCTTCATGCCGATTGGATAGAATGGTTTATCGCAAAAGGAGGTAACTTTGAAAAGAATACCCCTATGAGTTTATGTATTGGTAATTTTTTGCATCAAATACCATCCGAAGAATACACCGCATTGATTCAAAAAACGTGCTTTCTTGTTGCGCAGCAAGTATGGGATGCTACAAAATTTGCATCTTTTCTTTGTTTGGCACGATTTGAACGCAGCACTTGGGATATTGCAGTTTCTCTTGGCGAGGAGATAGATTCTATTTACTGGTCGCAAGTGGCAGCCCCCTCTTTTGTAAATATCGAAAAAACAGATTTTTTATTTGCTTTGAATAAGTTTTTAAGAGTAAAGCGTCCAATAACTGCTATTCATTATAGTAAATATCATTTGGAATTGGTAGAAGCTCCATTGCTTTATGCTATTTTGGAGCAATCCACACAGATAGAGAAAGCAGATGCTCCTATGCCCGATTCATGGCATTTAGGGGAAATGCTGGAACGACTAGAAAAATCAAATGAAATCGAAAAAATAGCACTTATTCGGCTGGAGTTTACTTTATTTCCAGCACTTGTTTACGGAAGTGAATCCAAAGCAGCTGCTTTGTACAATGGAATCATGTCAGAGCCTGCGATATTTACTGAGTTAATTTGCATTTTATATAAACCAAAAAATGATGAATGGGATGAAGCAAATTCAGACAATAGAAAACATTTGGCAGAGCGCACTTGGCAAATCTTTCACGCCTGTAAACGACAACCCGGTACAAGAGAAGATGGAAGCATTGATTCGGAGATTTTTACCCAATTCATAGACACTACCCGTGAATTGTGCAGGGCAGCAGATAGATTATCCGTGTGCGATCTCACTATCGGGCAGATATTGGCGCATGCACCAGCCGATGCCGACGGAACATGGCCCTTTCTAGCAGCACGCGAAGTATTAGAGCGATTTGATAGTGAAGAAATGCGCCGTGGTTTTAGAAGTGGTGTCCATAACAAACGAGGCGTAACATGGCGTTCCCCGTTCGATGGTGGAAATCAAGAATACTGCTTAGCCAATGACTACCGACAATATGCGGAGCGTATTCAGTCCACCCATCCCAATGTGGCAAATACGCTTGAAGAAATTGCCAAAAGCTATGACCGTAAAGGTGAATGGCACGATATTGATGCCAATCTTCGGAAAGAAGGTTATTGACGAATGAAATAGCTGCACCTTGATGGTTTACTTTCTCCGCACCAACGGTCGCACCAAATCCGTGGCGTGTCCCAGTAGTTCAGCGGTTTTCAGGAAGACTTGACCCGCTTCGATTTTCACTTCAAAGCGCGGGGTACAGCCTTCATCGGGGGCGGCGGCTTGTCCGGTACACATATCAATGTTCCAGTTGTGCAACGGGCAGGCGACGCTCGAACCGAACACAATCCCTTGGCTCAACGGTCCGCCCTTGTGGGGGCAGCGATCCAGCAGCGCGAATACGCCGTTATCGGCATTGCGAAACACCGCAACATCCAAACCCGAAGCCCGTTCCACGCGGCGGCTGCCAAGCACCGGAATATCGTTGATATGGCAAACCAAAGTCCATTCATTATTCATTTTGTGATTCCTTGTGCTATTGATTTGGTAGCTGCTTATGCAGATGTAGTAAGCGCTACAGGCGATATGGGCTTAATTGGGATGAATTGCCGTGTATCCACTTGCGCATCGTCAAAATCAAACCAAGGGTCTGGTTCGCCTTCCAGTGCAAATTGCAACTGCGCCCAGAGCGCTTTACGTCCGGCGGCATCTTCCAAAATGCGTTTTTTGACGTAATCCAAACCAACGCGGGCAACGTAATGCACGGTGCGTTCCAAATACCAGCCTTCTTGCCGATACAGCTCGCAGAACGCGCCCGTGTATTCCATCACTTCTTCGGCGGTTTTGAGTTTTACCAAGAAATGCGCCACCTCGGTTTTAATGCCGCCATTGCCCGCAATCACCATCTCCCAGCCGCTATCCACGCCGATGATGCCCACGTCTTTAATGCCCGCTTCCGCACAGTTGCGCGGGCAACCCGATACCGCGAATTTCACTTTGTGCGGCGCGTACATCCGCCACATGGCGCGTTCCAAGTCTTTGCCCATTTGGGTGCTGTCTTGCGTCCCCATGCGACACCATTCGCTACCCACGCAGGTTTTTACGGTACGTAACGCTTTGGCGTAGGCGTGTCCGCTGGGCATTCCAATATCGCGCCAAACGCTGATAAGGTCTTCTTTTTTCACGCCGAGCAAATCCAAACGCTGACCGCCCGTTACTTTCACGGTGGGGATTTGGTATTTGTCCACCACATCGGCAATGCGGCGCAGTTCGCTGGACGTGGTTTCCCCGCCCCACATACGCGGAATCACGCTGTACGTGCCGTCTTTTTGGATGTTGGCGTGGCTGCGTTCGTTGATAAAACGGCTTTGCGGATCGTCTTTCGCCTCTTTGGGGAAGGTGCTAATCAAATAGTAATTAACAGCAGGGCGGCAGGTGGCGCAACCGTTGGGCGTGCGCCAATTCAGGGCTTTGAAGGTGTCCGCAATCGTGAGCAGTTTTTGCGAGCGAATCGCATCCCGCACCGCCTGATGCCCGTGCTCGGTGCAGCCGCACATCGCTTTGGTTTTGGGCGTGGCGGAATAATCGCCGCCTGCGGTGAACATCAATAATTGTTCGACCAACCCCGTACACGAGCCGCACGATGCGCTGGCTTTGGTGTGCTTGCGGACTTCGTCCAGTGTGAACAATCCTTTTTCTTTGATGGCTTTGCAAATCGTGCCTTTGGTTACGCCATTGCAGCCGCACACTTCGTCGCTATCCGCCATCGCAGCGGCTTTGCTTTGCCCTTGATGACCCACATCGCCGATATTCGATTCGCCAAACATCAGTTTTTCGCGGATGTCGGCAATGGAACGTGCATCGCGCAGCAGCTTGAAATACCAACTGCCATCCACCGTATCGCCGTACAAACACGCGCCGATGAGCTTATCGTTTTTCAGCACGAGCTTTTTATAAACCCCGCCAAACGGATCGTTCATGACGATTTCTTCCGTTCCGTCGCCGCCCGTAAAGTTGCCGGCACTGAACAAATCAATGCCGGTCACTTTCAATTTGGTCGAGGTTTGCGAACCGACATAGCGCCCAATTCCCATTTCCGCCAGATGATTCGCCGCGACTTTGGCTTGCTCAAACAAGGGCGCAACCAAACCGTAAGCAATGCCACGGTGGGCGGCACATTCGCCAACGGCGTAGATGCGCGGATCGGTGACGGTTTGCAGCGTATCGTTCACCACAATACCGCGTTCGCAATGCAGGCGCATGGATTCTGCCAGCGCCACATTCGGGCGAATTCCAACCGCCATAACGACCAAATCCGCAGGCACTTCGCTACCATCTTTGAAGCGCACTTTGCCCACCCTGCCTGCGTTAGCGCCGGATTCGGTTGTGGGTAAAAGCGATTCGGTTTGCGCACCCATCAAAAAATTCAAACCGCGTTTTTCCAGCGATTTTTGTAACATCGCGCCCGCTACGGTATCCAGTTGACGCTCCATCAACGTGCTGGTTCCATGCACGACGGAAACTTTCATGCCGCGCAACATCAAACCATTGGCTGCTTCTAATCCGAGCAAACCGCCACCAATCACCACCGCGTGCTGGTATTTTTGAGCGGCTTCGAGCATCGCTTCGGTATCGGCAATATCGCGGTAGGCGATGACCCCTTGCAAATCCTTGCCCGCAATCGGGAGGATAAAAGCGTTAGAACCCGTGGCGATCAACAAACGGTCGTACTCGGCTTCCGTACCATCTTCGGTGCGCACGATGCGTTTGACGCGATCCACCGCCACCACTTTTTTGCCGCTACCAATATGCAGGGTAATGCCGTTTTCCGCGTACCAGCTTAACGGGTTGAGAATAATTTCATCAATCGTTTGTTCCCCCGCCAGCACGGGAGAGAGCAAAATCCGGTTGTAATTGGGATGGGGTTCTGCACCAAAAACGGTAATGTCGTACTTTTCCGGTGCAAGTTTGAGCAATTCTTCCAGCGTGCGCACGCCCGCCATGCCGTTGCCAATGAGTACCAGTTTGAGTTTTTTCATGCTGTTTTCTCCACATGACCTTGGCGGGTGTATAAAAAGTCAATTACGGCTTTGCGGTAACCCAGATACTGGGCGCTATCCGCCAGTGCGACGCGGTTACGGGGACGGTCTAAATCAACGTGCAAAATCTCGCCAATCGTGGCGGCGGGGCCATTGGTGAGCATCACAATTTTGTCGGATAACAATACGGCTTCATCCACATCGTGCGTCACCATCACCACCGTGCTGAGGGTACGTGCGACGATTTCGAGCAATTCATCTTGCAACTTGGCGCGGGTGAGCGCATCCAATGCACCAAAAGGCTCATCCATTAGCAGCACTTTGGGTTCCATCGCCAAGGCACGGGCAATGCCGACGCGCTGCTTCATCCCGCCCGATATTTCCCCCGGGCGTTTTTGCGCTGCCGCAGTGAGTCCCACCATTGCCAACGCTGCATCGGTTCGGGCGATTAGTTGCCCTTTGCTTTCGCCTTCAAAAACGCGCTCCACGCCCAAATAGACGTTTTCAAAGCACGTCAGCCACGGCAAGAGCGAATGGTTTTGAAACACCACCGCCCGATCCGGTCCAGGGCCGCCGATCTCGCGGTTGGCGCATAGCAGCACGCCTTCCGTGGGCAGGGTCAAACCTGCAATCAGATTCAACAAAGTCGATTTGCCACAACCCGAATGCCCAATCAGGGTGATGAACTCGCCTTTCGCCACGTTCAAATTGATGTCACGTAAGGCGGGAAAATCGCCCTTCTTGGTTTTGAAGGTTTGCGCGACATTTTCGATTTGGATAAATTTCAAGCTGCTCATGAACGTACCTCTTCATACGTGAAGATGGAGGCAATTTTGATGAGGGCATA
>JBDKGR010000023.1:0-21080 GCA_039798085.1 Pseudomonadota bacterium | reverse complement strand
AATCAATGGTGGTACATGGACTTCGCTGGCGGGTGCGGTCAAAAATGGTGATGTGGTTAAAGTGCGTGTTACGGCATCAACCTATCCTGCTACAACGGTAGGGGCTACCTTGAAAATCGGCACTCTTGAAGGTACTTTTAGTGTCAGTACCCCTACCGTAGTAGGTGGAACAACTTCACAAATCGGTGAAACCTATACCGATCCCCAAACCGGATTGGAATGGAAACGCTGCTCAGAAGGGCAAGATTGGCTCAATGGAACGTGTATAGTGACAGCCGACACCACCACCTATACCTTTGCCGAGGCAAATACCAGATTGACAACAGTCAATACTGCCCCCGGATTCAAGGGCAAAACCGATTGGCGTGTACCTACCATTCGTGAATTAAGTACGTTGGTGGATTACACCGTGCCAAATGCTGCGGCGAAAATTAACAATACCCTGTACCCCAATACCCCCAATGCGATGTTTTGGACAAGTTCATCCAATGTATTGCTACCGGGAAATGCGTGGTATCTGTACTTCTTTGACGGCTACGCTAACGATAACGAACCCAAAACACTCTCCAAACATATCCGCTTGGTGCGGGGTGGGTATGTCCCACCAGTCGCTGAGAATAGTTCCCGACTGCTCAATGCTGCACGTCCTTATTATGCGCCTACACCCGAGAATTATGAAAAATCTGATTACATAGATTGGGGTAGTGGAGTCGTCACCCACAAACCCACGGGCTTGATGTGGCAACGGTGCTTAATGGGGCAAACATGGAGCGGAACCACTTGCACGGGCGTATCGTCGGCTTATTCATGGGATAACGCCAAAACATTGACAAGTACCTTGATAGGTCAAACCGACTGGCGCTTGCCCACGCAAAAAGAGTTGTTAAGCCTTGTCGATTTTGCTAAAACAAGCGCTCCCGCGATCAATACCACGATATTCCCTAACGATGGCGGATCCAATGTGTGGTCAAGCACCGCGTTTGTGGACGATAGCACCCATGCGATGTATGTCGCATTGAACAACGGAGCTTCCTACCATCAGGCACGTACCAATAATCTTTCGGTACGTTTGGTGCGCAATGGCTTGTTGAGCGATACCAACTGCTTATTTAACTGGGCAGAACGCTTGCTTCCAGAGTTTTTATCTCCCCCGAATCAAGCAACGCAGCAAATACTTCAGATGGAAGGTAATGCGATTTATCATCGCCACTACCCTAGCACTGGCGTATATATTGCGACCAATAGCACCAACCTGTACGCGATTGGTGGCGCACTGGGGAATCAGTTATTAACGGTCGGTTTGATAACCGATTTCTTGCCTGCCGCTATTGCTGCATCATGCCGATAAGCATGGATGGAATCCATTAAGAACGCCTAAAAACCCCGCCAAGATTTTGATCTGTGGCGGGGTTTGTTTTGATGGATACGCTACGTTTTACTTGTCCTTGATCTTCTTGCGCGGAATCACGGCAGTGACTGGAGGCATGGGGCGGTCTGAGACACTGCCGTTACCACTCCCACCAGAGGGTGCAGAGGTATCTTTCTTGGGTTTTTTGACCATTTTCTCTTTACGTTGTTCACCTTTTGCCATAAGTCCTCCTATTGTTAAAAACTTCGATGGTACGTCATAAAATTCCACGTCAAAATGGTGCTTCTCCTAATCTTCTAAAAGGAAATAATATGTTCAAACACATCCTCCTCGCTACCGATGGTTCTACGGCATCGGAACACGCAGCTACCCTCGCTATCAGCATGGCACGCACCTACAAAGCCAAATTGACGGTTGTTTATGTGGTTGATCCTTATCCTTATATGGGTATTGGGGAAATCAATCCTATGGGCTACCAAGCCTATACCGCTGCGGCACAGCAACAAGCCGCCCATGCCCACGCCTTGGTGGAACAACTTTGCTCCAAAGGCGATGATCCCATTGATTTGCAAGTGCGTTTGATTGAAGATGTGGGTGCTGCCTCTGGCATTGTGCAAACCGCTGAAATCGAAGGAGCGGATTTAATCGTCCTTGGTTCTCATGGGCGTTCGGGTATTGTGCGTTTGATGTTGGGTAGTGTGTCGAATAAAGTAGTAGCCGAATCAAAAGTTCCGGTTCTGGTTACACGGTAATCGCTAATCGGTAATCGCTAATCGGCATCGTTGGTCGTTAATCGCACGTTGTTAATTCCGTATCCCAGCCTCGGTGGATGCGGATGTGATTTTCGGTATAGCAAATCTCCACCCGCTGCGCTTGTGGAAAGCGCTGGTGTACAAAAGCCTCAATCGACTGGGGCATACTGATGCGGTATTGCGCGGCATCCCAATCCTCTTGGGGGTGGTCATCGGTGTGCAGCCATGCTACCCATGAGGAAATCCACATCAATGGCATCCATCCTACACGGAGGGTTGTCGGTTGGTAATGCTGGGTTTGGAGCCATTGTTGTGCCGATTCACGCAATGCTTGCGGTTGCGATGCGCCCCACGCGCTGGCAATCAGTTCAATCACCCACTGGTTGCAATTTTGGTACAGCGTACTAAAAGGATACGCATTGGCGCTGTAGGTTGTTCCTAATAATTGCAAGGCACGGGTGTTGTCCAAGGCTGCGGCTTCTAACGGCTGGCTGGCGTGGGTTGGCAGAAACACCATAGAGATATAACCGCCTTCGGGTTGATTTGCTCCCATTACAAAACCCGTCACACCTTGGTCAAAAATACGGGGGCGATTTTCATCGCACGCAAAATACAACTGACGCACCGACCATGCGCCGTTGGTATTGTGTTGGAGGCTGATACCTGCGTGGGAGTAACGCACATCAAAACGCTGCAAACTCAAGCCCGAGCGCGAAATCAAGGCGACTGATTGCCCTGATTGTTCTAACTCCTGCTTCACCACGGCTGCCACTTGCAGCAGTCTATCCTGTACCTCGGCATGGGGTTCGGGGCTGGGTTGGCAATAAGTAGAACAATGCCCCACCGCACCATTAAAGAGTAACAAGAGTAACGGGACGCGTATGGAGTTCTTTATACCAATCATCGTGCAATACCAAAAAGAAGGGTTTGGCTTCAGCCGATGTAGATGCAGATGCAGCGGAATCGGAAGCGGTGGAAAATGCCAATCCATAAGGGCGATGCGCGACATCCACCAAGCTACCCGTTTGAATCTGGGCACGTTCTATGGTTTCGCGGGGGACTTTCAACATCAGCTTATTGCTGGCATCCTCTCGCTGTTGTAACTGTAATTGCAATAGTGCGGGGTTGTCTGCAACGGCTACGGTCTCTATCACCGTATAAGTTCCTTGGGCGACTTGGTTGTTGGTACTAGAAGAGGTACTTGATTTTTCAAGGGATGTAGAGGAACTACCGATAGATTCCGATGCCGCACTGGATGCCGATGAAGCACTGGATGCGGCCCATGTCACACCCGTTGATAACAATGCTGCTAAAAGCACAGCGATACGGGGATAATGGAAAGTTTGAAAACTTTTGAAACTTTGGAAACTTTGGAAATTTGGCATGGAAAACAACCCTTTCATGTCGTTGGATAATTGGAGCAAACTTTGAATGGATTTGGTATGGCAGATACTCTACGGCAATTTTCTCAAAGGCTAGGGCGCTGGAGTCTTTATTTTGCGCTTCTGATGCCAGTCTTACCCGCAACCGCACAGTTGCTGGACGAAAAAGCATTTTTTGATTGGGCAGAAACCAGCTATCCCGATCTGTTTACCAGTCGTGAAACGACGCAATACACCGAAAATTACGCTTATCGCTACTACCCCACCAGCCGCAATGCACTCGGTGTTGTGGATGGTATTGTGTATGCGCTAGGTCCTGCTACGGGACAAAATCTTACCGCCATTGATACCCTCACTGCCTTTCAGTGTTTGGTGTATCCTGACCGTTGTAAAAGCAGTGTTATTGAAATCGGTAGCACCACCTTGCGGTATGGTCGGACGGCGATTTTTACTATTGCAGGCAGTGCCGTAGAACAAACCGGATCGACCGTGAGCGTAGGGGCACAATGCAGCAATGCGCAAGTGATGCAAACGGTGCTTGGTAAGTTGGCTCGCAACGTCAGTTGTACTTTAACGGGCACAGGAACTTTTACCATTTTGGTGAAAGATGCCAGTGGCGCACTGCTCACCTCACGCAATTTCACGATTCCTGAACCGCGTGTCCAAATCCAAACCAGTGAAGGTATGCTGCTGGTTCAGCTTAATCCAACCGCAGCACCGATTACAGTCGCCAATTTTATGAATTACGTGAATACGGGGTTTTATACCAATACCGTGTTTCACCGCGTAATATCTGGTTTTATGGCACAAGGGGGGGGCTATACCAGCGCTATAACCTCAACCTCAACCTCAACCTCAACCTCAACTTCAACTTCAACTTCAACTTCAACTACAACCGGATTAACGGCTAAAACCCCAAATACTCCAATTAAATTGGAATCGAATAATGGACTCTCCAATCTACGTGGAACGATTGCGATGGCACGTACTTCGGTGGCGGATTCGGCTACGTCACAATTTTTTATCAATTTAGTAGATAACGCCTTCCTCAACTACGCTAGCACCACAAGTTCGGGTTATGCGGTATTTGGCACGGTCGTGGAGGGCATGGCGGTAATCGACAAAATTGCCACCATTCCTACCAAAGCAGATGTTCCGACAACGAATGTCGTTATTTTGAGTGCGACCCAAGTGCAATAAAAATAAATACATCAAAAATAAACAAAAAATAAATCAATGAAAATTATTCGCCTCCGCGCCGGAAAAGAACGCTCGCTCCAACGTCGTCACCCTTGGATTTTTGAATCTGCCATCGCCAAAGGCGGCGGCGATAGCGGGGAAACGGTACGGGTCGAATCCGCCGAAGGGCAATTTTTGGGATGGGCAGCGTACAGCCCTAGCTCCAAAATTCGGGCGCGGGTGTGGAGTTTTGACGAAAAACAACGCATTGATGCTTCGTTTTTTATAGCTGCCTGTGCAGTATCCATAAGGGCTAGAAGCCGATTGGATATAAAAAGCGATGCTATGCGCTTGATTCACGGCGAATCGGATGGCTTGCCCGGTTTGATTGTGGATCGCTACGGCGATACGCTGGTCGCACAGTTCACCTCGGCGGGTGTGGAGCGTTGGAAAGAAACGATTGCCGATGCCCTCCTCGCCGCTACCGGATTAAGCAAAATTTACGAGCGTTCCGATGCCAGCAGTCGCCGTTTGGAAGGTTTGCAACCCGTCACGGGCTGGTTGCGTGGCGAAAGTTCGGTCGCGCTGGAGCTGCGGGAACACGAGTGGAAATTGGCGCTCCACATCGAACAAGGTCACAAAACTGGTTTTTATTTGGATCAGCGTGATAGCCGCAAGCGCTTTGCCGATTACGCCCAGCGTTTGGGCTTTGCGCGGATGCTGAATTGCTATTGCTACACGGGCGGCTTTACCGTCGCGGCGCTGGCGGGTTTGCGGGCGGGCGGTTGGAGTGGCGGGCATATCACCTCGATTGACTCCTCTGGCACTGCCTTGGAGCAAGCCCGTGCCAATGTCGCGCTCAATGGCTTTGATGCGGCGCAAACCACGTTTTTGGATGCCGATGTCAACGCCTCGCTGCGCCAATTTTTGCAAGAGGGGCGCACGTTTGATGCCATCGTGCTCGATCCGCCCAAACTCGCGCCCACCGTCGCCCATGCCGAGCGTGCCGCGCGTGCCTACAAAGACATCAATCGCCTTGCTCTGAAATTATTAGAACCGGGCGGATTGCTGCTGACGTATTCGTGTTCGGGCGGCATTAGTGCGGATTTGTTTCACAAAATCGTGGCGGGTGCGGCGGCGGACGCGCAAGTCGATGGCTATATTGTGGAACGCATGGAAGCCGCACCTGATCATCCCATGACCCTTACCTTTCCTGAAGGGGAATATCTCAAGGGTTTAGCGGTAATGCGAAAATAATTCACCAATAATGTGAGAACAATCTTTAATTTATTTGGAACTTTTATAAAATTTTTATGAAACTAATACCTGCCACCATTTTGACCGGATTTTTAGGTTCTGGCAAAACCACTTTATTGAAGCGCGTTTTAAGCGAAGCGCATGGACAAAAAATCGCCGTGATTGAAAACGAGTTTGGCGAAGAAAATATCGACACCGATATTTTAGTGAGCGAAACCCAAGAGCAAATCATTCAAATGAATAACGGTTGCGTGTGCTGTACCATCCGCGAAGATTTGCGTGATACGCTGCAAATGCTCGCCACCAAAAAACGCAAAGGCTTGCTGCATTTTGAGCGCGTCATCATCGAAACCACGGGTTTAGCCGACCCCGGTCCCGTGGCGCAAACGTTCTTTATGGATGATGAAGTCGCCGAATCGTTTTTATTAGATTCGATCATCACCTTGGTGGATGCCAAACACGGACAAAAACAACTCGACGACCGCCAAGAAGCACGCCGCCAAATTGGCTTTGCCGATCAAATTTTCATCAGCAAATCGGATTTGGTATCGGCGCAGGAGCTGGACGCACTACAACACCGCATCAAGCACATGAATCCGCGTGCGCCGCAAAAAACCGCGCATTTTGGGCAGGTAGCATTAAGCGATGTACTGGATTTGAAAGGCTTTAATCTCAATAGCAAACTCGATATTGACCCCGATTTCTTGAAAGAAGCCGATGCCGATCACCATGACCACGATCATGTGCATGGCGAGCATTGCAATCACCCTTCGCACCAACATGAAGGGCATGAAGGCGGACATGGACACCATCACCACCACGATGACGATGTAAAGAGTTTTGTTTTCAAATCCGAGCGCCCTTTCAATCCTGCCAAATTGGAAGATATTCTCAGTGCTCTGGTGGATATTTACGGCCCCCGAATGCTGCGCTACAAAGGCGTTTTGTATATGCAGGGAACGGATCGCAAGGTCATTTTTCAAGGCGTACACCAGTTAATGGGCAGCGATTTAGGCCCCCAATGGGCAAAAGACGAAATTCGCTGTAGCAAAATGGTTTTTATCGGCATTGATTTGCCAAAAGATATTCTTTTACAAGGTATGGAGCAATGCTTGGCCTAAAACGGCAAGAACCCTTGTAAACTCGCGCGCCGTACAAAGGCAGGATGCAACTGCCTAGGAGACTTGATGTAATGACCGTTTCAACTGACAAAGACCATAAATCCACAGAAAAATCCGCAGAAACAGCTACCAAAGCCAGAGTACGTGTATCGGTTAAATCCAAACGTGTCGTGGCGGTAGAAGAATCGCTCCCGCCCCCCCCACCGCCGCCACCATCCCCCCCATCACTGCCTTTACCTCCTTCACCTCCCGTTGACGTGGTGGTGGTGAAGGTGAAAAGAAAAAAAGTCCTATTGCCCCCACCGCCGGAGGTCGTCGCTGTTGAAATCGCAGTGCCAACTCCACCAGCGACAACCCCTACTGGGCGTGTCCGGCGAACTTCATCGCGGGCAACGCAGATGATGGCTCCTTCGATGGGAAAAACGGTAGCCTCCACTGCCGCCAAGGCCAGCTACACACCTGCCGCATCGACGGATGTTGATACGTCAGTCATTCATCCCACGATCCCCAAAGATGACAAACTGGCGAATAACTGGAAAAGTGTAGAGCCGGGGAATTTGAGCGATGCCGAATTGCTAGCCATGCCCGATTCGGAGTACATGAATAAAGTGCAATTAGCGGCGTTCCGGCTTAAATTGGTGGAGCTTAAACGCGGTATTTTGGAAAATGCCGGAGAAACATCCGAGCATCTACGGGAAGACAATTCGGTAGTCCCCGACCCTGCGGATCGGGCAACCATTGAAGAGGAACACGCCATTGAACTGCGTACCCGAGATCGTGAACGCAAATTGCTGAAAAAAATCGAACAATCTATTGCCCGCATTGAATCGGGTGATTACGGTTATTGCGATGAAACGGGTGAAGCGATTGGGGTGGGGCGTTTATTGGCACGTCCTACGGCTACACTGTCTCTGGAGGCGCAGCAAAGGCGTGAGCTCCGACAAAAAATGTGTGGTAACTGATGTTTTGATGTAACTGATCTACCACTGGTATATACCGCTTCCCTATTGGTTCTTATTGGCTCTTATGGCACTCAAATCTGACAACAACGGATTACTGTCCAAAATGGCGATGTTTGTTCGTAGTCCCCATAAAAATCAGGGGGCGGAGACAGACCGCGCACCTATTGAATTGGGCAGTGATTTGGATAAGCAGGCCATCAAAGCCATGATTGAGCGCAAGCGCCAAAACGATTTGATTCGGCGACGAGAATTTGCCCAGCTTCGCAGAGTACGCAACAAGGATACCTCTCATATCAAGGGTGCAGCGGCTGCACCTTCTTTTTTTCAATCGAGTTTTGTCTCGTCCGATTTAATGGGGCGCGAAGATACATTGAAAAAAATTGATGAAATCGAAGCGCAAATGTCGAAACAGTGGTGGAAGGGGAAAAATGAAGAAAAAATCTCCCCCACCGTTCCGATGGAAAGGTCTCCTCCCGCATCTACCAAGAAATTCGATTTACCCAATGTCGCAGGACACCTGCAACGCCAACAGCATCCCAGTGGTTTGCATTTTGCGCCTACGGTCAAATCCAATGAGTTTGGTGAGAGTGATGGTGCTCACGCCCCTTCCCATTCCCACTCCCACTCCCATGCTAATTCCCATTCTATTGATGCCGCACACACCAAAGATGATACGGATTTTCTTTCCACGTTAAAGGAATTTACCCCCTCCTCCGAATCCGATCAACCTAATCTGAAACAAGCATTGGGTGAACCGATGTTCATGGATGCGGTATTGGAAGAAGCCGCTATGCGTTTTGCCAATGCCGATGATCGCGGGGTTGAAGTGGGTTTGCTTGCAGCATTGCGACAACCCCGTATTTTGGAAAGAACCGCCAAACACTGGATACCTGCCTTGCTAGACCTTTATCGTGCAACCCACAATCAAGTGGGTTTTTTTGGTGCTATCACCGAGTTTGCACGTTATTTGGACGGTGTAGAACCCCAATGGGAAGCCATTGGTGGAGCGTTGCAGACGGCGAAAAATACCCGTATTGCGGGGGCGATTTGGACTTCTCCCCCTCAGTTGGATGCGGTAGCGATGGAGGTATTGCGCAACGCGATGTACTCCAACCCCATGCCTTGGCATCTGGATTGGTGTCAGTTACAGCGCATTACCGAAGATGCGATGCCGTTGTTGGCGGGGTTATTTTGCAGTTTGTGCGATGAACCCGTGACGTTGAGTTTCAGCGGGGCCCATGTGCTGGTGGATTGTTTGCGCAGTATCCAAACCCCCGGAGTCAGAAAAATCAACCCCGATTGGTGGGTGATGCGCCTGAATGTATTGCGTGTGACGCAGATGATGGATGATTTTGAAGCGGCGGCTTTGGATTACTGCATTACTTACGAAGTATCCCCCCCCGCATGGGAAAAAGCACGCTGTACCTACAGTAACATCGAAGATAAGCCACCCGAAGCACCTCCGCCTATTTTGACCAATGCCAAGTCATCCACTGCCGATGCCTCGCCTTTATGGGAATTGCGTGGTATCTTTTTGGGGGATTCGACCGAGGTCGTATTGGCGAGTTTTGTGCAGGAAGAACGCATCGGTTTACCCATTACCATCCACTGCAACCATTTGGTGCGGGTGGATTTTGCCGCAGCAGGTAGCATTCTGAATTGGGCGGCGATGCGTCAGGCTGAAGGGTCTTTGGTGCAATTCAAAGATGTTCACCATCTGGTTGCCGTATTCTTCCACGTCATCGGCATTCATGAGCACGCGCGGATTGTCTCGCGTTCTCTCTGAAACCTAAAATCCTCAAAATCGTAAAACCCCAAAAATCAAAAAACCAAAAAATTAAAGTATCAATATGGAAAATTATCACGGAACGACCATTATTAGCGTGCGTCGCAAAACAGAAAACGGGTATAACGTTGCCATTGGTGGCGATGGGCAAGTGACCTTGGGACATATCGTAGTCAAAGGAACGGCACGTAAAGTACGCAAACTTCACCACGGTAAAGTATTGGCGGGATTTGCGGGGGCTACCGCCGATGCGTTTACCTTATTTGAACGCTTTGAAGCCAAACTCGATAAACACCAAGGGCATTTGGCACGCGCTGCCATTGAACTGACCAAAGATTGGCGTACCGACCGCGTTTTGCGTCGTTTAGAAGCCATGCTTGCGGTAGCGGATAAAGATACGTCTTTAATTATTACAGGCAATGGCGATGTATTGGAACCGGAAAATGGCATCATCGCCATCGGTTCAGGTGGTGCTTATGCCCAAGCAGCGGCGTTGGCATTATTAAATCACACGGAGATGCCAGCCGCAGATATTGTCAAGCGTTCGCTAGAAATTGCTGGTGGCTTGTGTATTTATACCAATATGAATCATACGATTGAAACGCTTTAATTGAAGTTAATAAAGTTAAATATGAATCCCCAAGAAATTGTTACGGAATTAGATAAGCACATTGTGGGTCAAGCACAAGCCAAACGTGCGGTGGCTATTGCCATGCGCAACCGCTGGCGCAGGCAGCAGGTGGAAGGTGAATTGCGCCGTGAGATCACCCCCAAAAACATTTTGATGATTGGCCCTACGGGGGTCGGAAAAACCGAAATCGCTCGCCGTTTGGCACGGTTGGCCGATGCGCCGTTTATCAAAGTCGAAGCCACTAAATTTACCGAGGTGGGTTACGTGGGCAAGGATGTGGATAGCATCATCCGCGATTTGGCGGATATTGCCGTCAAACAAATCCGCGAATCGGAAAAAATCAAAGTGCGTGTTCGTGCCGAAGACAGTGCCGAAGAGCGTATTTTGGATATTTTGATTCCCACTCCCCGTTCTGACGACGATACCCCCCCTACGGAAAGCACCGCACGGCAGGTTTTCCGCAAAAAACTGCGCGAAGGTCAGCTAGACGATCGGGAAATTGAACTGGATGTGGCACAAACCCCTCCGCAATTAGAGGTCATGGGCCCAGCGGGCATGGAAGAAATGACCGAGCAACTGCGCGAGATGTTTGGTCAATTAGGGCAAGGCAAGCGGCAAAAACGCAAACTCAAAATTGGCGAAGCCCGTAAGATATTGGTCGATGAAGAAGCTGCCAAGCTGGTGAATGAGGATGATATTAAAACCAAAGCGCTCTTTTTATTAGAGCAAAATGGCATTGTCTTTATTGATGAAATTGATAAAGTGACTTCCCGCAGCGAAAGCAGTGGAGCCGAAGTTTCGCGCCAAGGCGTTCAGCGTGATTTATTGCCTTTGGTCGAAGGAACTTCGGTTTCCACCAAATACGGTGTGGTCAAGACGGATCATATTTTGTTTGTTGCATCTGGTGCGTTTCATTTGAGCAAACCCAGCGATTTGATTCCTGAATTGCAAGGGCGTTTTCCGATTCGTGTCGAACTGCAATCGCTTTCCGTTCGTGATTTTGAAGCGATTTTGACGCAAACCCGTGCCTCTTTGGTCAAACAATACCAAGCGCTATTAGCAACCGAAGGCGTAGCACTGGATTTCACGGCGGATGGAATTACCTGCCTTGCACAAATCGCATTTGATGTGAACGAGCGCACGGAAAATATCGGCGCACGCCGTCTTTCTACGGTGATGGAACGCTTATTGGATGAAGTCAGTTTTGATGCCATCGCCTTAGCCGGTCAAACGGTCACGATTGATGCCGATTATGTGAACCTTCGTTTGGGTGATTTAAGTCAAAATGAAGACTTATCCCGTTATATCTTGTAACCCCCTCCCCTCCGCCCAGTCCAGTCATTCCACGGTATTGCTGCATGAGGCAGTGGATGCCCTGTTAGGTGACCGAGATGGGACGTATGTGGATGCGACTTTTGGGCGTGGAGGGCACGCGCGTTTGGTGCTGTCATGCCTATCTGCGCAAGGGCGTTTAATCGGCTTTGACCGCGATCCTGACGCGGTGGTGTGCGCACGGGCATTGGAAGAAGCGGAGTCCCGTTTTTCCATTCGGCACGAACCGTTTTCGCAGCTTTCGGATTTGCCTTCTGCCAGCGTGGATGGCGTGTTGATGGATATTGGCGTGAGTTCGCCCCAAATCGACACCGCTGCACGGGGCTTTAGTTTTCGCTTTGACGGTCCGTTGGATATGCGGATGGACACCACGCGCGGACAAAGCGTGGCGCAGTGGTTGGAAACCGCTGAAACCACCCAAATCGCCGAAGTGATTCGGGATTATGGTGAGGAGCGTTTTGCCACCTCCATCGCCAAAGCGATTGTGGCGCATCGGCAAACACGCGGCAACATCACCACCACCACCGAATTGGCGCAACTGGTTGCCAACACGGTGAAAACAAGGGAAGGTGGACAACATCCCGCCACGCGCACGTTTCAAGCGTTGCGGATTTTTATCAACGCTGAATTGGAGGAGTTGCAACACGCGCTAGAAGCCAGTTTGCGGGTGCTAAAACCCCACGGAAAATTGGTGGTGATCAGCTTCCATTCGTTGGAAGACCGTATCGTGAAGCAGTTTATTGCCCAGCATTCGCGCGAAGTGTTTGATCGCCGTGCGCCATTTGCCCAACCCAAAGCCATGAAACTGGTGGCATTGGATCGCATGAAGCCGTCGGCGGCGGAAATCCATGCCAATGCACGGTCGCGTAGCGCGGTCATGCGCGTGGCACAAAGAACCGATGCCACATCATGATACGGATGAATTTTTTCTTGCTGGTAGCAGTGCTAGCCAGTGCGATGTATTTGGTCAGCATTCAGTACGAATCGCGCAATTTGTATTCGGCACTGGATGAGGCGCAACGGGAGATTGTGCGTTTAGAGGCGGATCGTGATCGCCTCCAAGTCGAACGACGCACCCGTGCCACACCCGCCCGTGTGGAGCGACTAGCCCGAGAAAATCTGCAAATGCGTTTTACCTCCCCCGGGATCACCACGTATGTAACCTATTCCACCCCTCCCGTTTCCACCGCCAGTAGCAGCAATAGCAGCAATAGCAGCAGCAGTACGGGTGCGAAAAAACCATGAGCCGACACCGTGTTCATCGGTACGCTGTGGGAGCCAGCCCTTTGCTTGCCAGCCGTACCCCCGCATGGCGTGTGAAGTTCATGGTGGTATTGATGGGCGTTGCCTTTGCCGGATTGGGGCTACGCGCCGCCTATATTCAGGTGATTGCGAATGATTTTTTTCTGCACCAAGGCGCAGTGCGTTTTACCCGCACGATGGAATTACCCGCCAGTCGGGGGCGGATACTGGATCGCAATGGATTGATTCTTGCCTCCAGCGTTCCCGCCCTGAGTATTTGGGCAATCCCAGAAGATGTGCAAATGGATAAGAAGAATTTGCAAACACTCTCTCGGTTACTGGATGTGCCGCAAGAGGAGTTGTCGCGCAAGTTCGATGGTAAAAACTTCGTTTGGATTAAACGCCAAGTGACCGAAGCAACCGCCAAACAGGTTGCTGCCTTGAATATCAAGGGTATTTATCAGCGCAAAGATTACCGACGTGAGTACCCCGAAGGGGATACCATCGCGCACGTACTCGGAATTACGAATGTCGAAGAAAAAGGACAAGAAGGCATTGAACTGGCATTTGATGAGGTGCTCGCAGGTCGGACGGGTTCGCGCCGTGTCATCAAAGACCGGATGGGGCGCGTGGTGGAGGATGGTGGTAATCACATTCCGCCCGTCAGTGGCAAAGATGTCCAGTTGAGCATTGACAGCAAAATACAATTTTTTGCCTACCAAAAACTGCGCGATGCGGTGCTGGAACACAAAGCGAAAGCCGGTAGCATTGTGGTGCTAGATACCGTGACGGGTGAGGTTTTGGCATTGGCGAATTACCCCAGTTTCGACCCGAATAAACGCCGCAGCCTCAAAGGCGACCAATTACGCAATCGTGCCCTGACCGATACCTTTGAACCCGGTTCGGTGATGAAGCCTTTTACGATTGGATTGGCATTGGAAACCAAGCGCGTAGCACCCCACACTCTGATTCACACGGCTCCCGGACGTATCAACATGGATGGTTTCACGATTTCCGACACCCATCCCAACGGTACGCTAACGGTAGAAGAAGTGATTCAAAAATCCAGCAATGTGGGAACCACCAAAATCGCCATGCAAATGCAGCCGCAGGAAATGTGGCAGTTATTTTCCTCAGCGGGATTTGGTCAAAAACCGCAACTGGCTTTCCCGGGGGTGGTTGCAGGGCGCTTGCGTCCAGCCAAAACATGGCGACGGGTAGAACAGGCCACCATGTCCTATGGCTATGGTTTGTCGGCTTCGCTGTTCCAAATGGCACGGTCTTACACCATTTTTGCCCATGATGGCAGCATCATCCCCGTCACGCTGACCAAAAATGCAACTCCGGTGAAAGGTTCTCCGGTGTTATCGCCCCGCACGGCGGGTCAAGTGCGCAAAATGCTGCAAATGGCAGCAGGCCCTAACGGAACGGGGCAACGGGCGCAGACCGAAGGCTATACCGTGGGCGGGAAATCAGGAACGGCTTATAAACAAGTCGGCAAGGGTTATGGCGATGATAAAAATCGCAAGTACCGAGGCTGGTTTGTTGGACTCGCTCCGGTTGAAACCCCGCGCGTTGTGGTCGCCGTGATGATTGATGAACCCAGCAATGGACAATACTACGGGGGGGTGGTTGCCGCTCCGGTGTTCAGCGAAACGGTGCAGCAAACTCTGCGCATATTGGGTGTACCGCCGGATATGGCGGTGCGCCCCCAAATTATTTCCCAGCCGGTACCGGAGAATTTTTAATGCAAGGCAATTTATGCTCGGATAGCCGTGCTATTCGCCACGGTGATACGTTTCTCGCATGGCCTGGAACGGCGCATGATGCCCGCCAACACGTTCAAAATGCGTTGCAACAGGGCGCGGTGCGGTGCTGGATCGAAAAAAAAGGGGCGGACGCTTTTCATTTTGAGGGTGATGATCGCATCGAATGCGTGGAAAACCTCCAAACCAAGGCGGGGGCGATGGCGGCTGCATTTTTTGATCATCCATCGCGTGCGCTTTCGGTGATTGCCGTCACGGGGACGAACGGTAAAACCACCACCGCGTATTGGTTGGCACAAGCCCTATCGTGTGGCATGGTGGGAACCTTGGGTGTGGGGCGCATCGGGCATCTGCATACCACCGGATTGACCACACCCGACCCTGTGGTCTTGCAAGGATTTTTTCGGGAACTGGTGGATGCAGGTGTGAAAACCTGTGCGATAGAAGCCTCCTCCATCGGCATGGAAGAGCAGCGCTTAAACGGAACCCACATTCGCGTGGCAGTCTTCACCAATTTCACGCAAGACCATCTGGATTACCACGGCAGCATGGAAACCTATTGGGCTGCCAAGCGCCAATTATTCGATTGGCAGAGCCTAGAATCCGCCGTGATCAACATAGACGATCCGCTGGGCGCAGAATTAGCACAAGCCTTGGCTGCTACCCATTTGGACGTATTGACCGTTTCTTGTGCGGATTCGGACATCAACACCGCCCGTTTGCGTGCCCAAGCCATTCGTTATGACAATGGTGGTTTGTGTTTTGAGGTGTGCGAAGGTGATTCGGTGGAAACGCTGCGCACCACGATGGTGGGTGAATACAACGTCGCCAATCTTTTGGGTGTGATGGGGGCGATGCGGGCATTGGGGATTCCGTTGGCGGATGTGGTGCAAGCGTGCCGTTCGATAACGCCTGTTCCGGGGCGCATGGAGCGCGTGGGTGAACAAGTCGTGATTGATTATGCCCATACACCCGATGCGCTGCGGCACGTTTTGCAAGCGCTGCGTCCTCTGGCACAACAGCGCGGAGGGCGTTTGTGGTGTGTTTTTGGTTGTGGTGGTGACCGAGATACGTCTAAACGTCCGCTCATGGGGGCGATTGCAGAGCAGAATGCCGATCGCATTGTGGTGACCAGCGACAACCCACGCAGCGAATCGCCCTCCACCATCATCGACCACATCATGGCGGGAATTTCGCATCCAGCTTCCGTGAGCGTGCAAATAGACCGAGCTGCTGCGATTGATTACGCCGTGCGCCACGCATCCGTAAACGACATCGTGTTAGTTGCCGGAAAAGGGCACGAATCAACCCAAGAAATTGCCGGAATCCTCTACCCGTTTTCGGATCGGATGCACGCAGAAATTCCGTATGCTCGGGTGCATACCGATACGCGAACGATTCAACAAGGGGATTTATTTGTCGCTATTCGAGGGGAGCACTACGATGGCAACGCTTTCTTGCACGAAGCCTACGCACGCGGAGCGATTGCCGCCATTTGCCACCCCAATGCCGAGCAACCCGCCGGAATGGTGTGCTTTGTCGTTCCCGATACGCGCAAGGCTTTATGCCAGTTAGCCCTTATCTGGCGTGCGAAGTTTGCTATTCCTTTAATAGCTGTGACGGGTAGCAACGGCAAAACGACGGTCACGCAGATGATTGCCAGCATTTTGGCAGCCGCCCAGCCAGACGGCGCTTTTTTGGCGACGCAGGGCAATTTGAATAACGATATAGGTGTCGCTTTAACCCTGCTGCGTTTGCGGGCGCATCACCGTGTTGCGGTGGTCGAACTGGGCATGAACCATGCGGGGGAAATTGCGGTGCTGGCGGCAATGGCGCAACCTAGCGTGGCGCTTATCAACAATGCGCAGCGCGAACATTTGGAATTCATGCACACGGTGCAGGCGGTAGCGGAGGAAAACGGCAGTGTGATTCATGCGTTGGGTACGCAAGGCGTGGTGGTGATTCCGGCAGATGACGATTACACCCCGCTATGGCGCACGATGGCGGGGGAACGAAAGGTGGTGGCGTTTTCCATGCAGGATGAGCCGGTTTATTCATTGGCAATTACAGGTCGGCACAACATGAAAAACGCCTTTGCTGCTGCCGCTTGTGCGCGGGCGGCGGGTGTGGATGAAGCAGCGATTCAAAGGGGGTTGGCGGCATTTCTTCCGGTCAAAGGGCGCTCTCGGTTATTGCGTTGGGGGCGGCTGAATGTCATTGACGATACCTACAATGCGAACCCAGACTCGGTTCGCGCCGCCATTGACGTATTGGCAGAATTACCCGCCCCCCGCTTGCTCATTTTGGGTGATATGGGGGAGGTGGGCGAAAACGGCGCGTCGCTTCATGCAGAAGTGGGTGCGTATGCGCAGAATCAAGGAATCGAAAAAATGCAAACGGTAGGCGATCTTGCACGCCATGCAAGCCATGCCTTTGTGGGTGCGGTGCATTGCAGCAATATGGACAATTTAATCCATTCGGTACACCAAACTCTGCCCCAAGTGTGCAGCGTCTTGGTGAAAGGTTCGCGCTTTATGCGAATGGAACGGGTAATTGATGCGATGGAGGGATATTCATGTTATTAAGTTTGGCACAATGGTTGCAAACACTTTCGCCAGAATTTGCACATTTCAGGGTTTTTAATTATTTAACCTTTCGCGCTTTAATGGCGGCTGCCACCGCTTTGTTAATTGGCTTGGCTGCGGGACCTTTTGTATTTGGTCGGCTGCGGTCGCTCAAAATCGGACAACCCGTTCGAGAATATGGGATGGAAACGCATCTCCAAAAAAATGGTACTCCGACTATGGGCGGCGTGCTGATTTTGCTGTCGATTGCACTTTCTGCATTATTGTGGTCGGATTTAAGCAATCGCTTTTTTTGGATTGTGTTAGCCGTGATGATTGGGTTTGGCGCGATTGGTTGGGTCGATGATTGGCGCAAAGTCGTGAATAAAGACCCTGAAGGAATGCGATCGGGGGAAAAATACTTTTGGCAATCGGTTATTGGCGTTATCGCCGCATTATTCTTGGTTTTTAGTATTTCAGAAAATTCCAATAACCGCGTATTAGAATTATTTATGAATTGGGTTCATTCCGGTTTTGATGTGGATTTACCGCCCAAAGCCAATTTGCAACTGCCTTTTTTCAAGGCTGTCCATTATCCGTTGGGGGTTTTGGGTTTTATGGTGTTGACGTATTTGGTGATTGTCGGTTCAAGCAACGCAGTTAATTTAACCGATGGTTTGGATGGGCTTGCCATTATGCCCGTGGTTTTGGTGGGAATGTCGCTGGGGGTTTTTGCGTATGTCACGGGTAGTGTGACTTATTCCAAGTATTTATTCTTTCCACATATTCCCGGCTCGGGGGAATTGTTGGTATTTTGCGCGGCGATTGCGGGTGCGGGATTGGCATTTTTATGGTTCAATGCCTATCCAGCCGAGGTATTTATGGGGGATGTGGGCGCATTGGCATTGGGGGCAGCCCTCGGAACGATTGCGGTGATTGTGCGCCAAGAAATTGTGCTGGCGATTATGGGCGGCGTATTTGTAGCGGAAGCACTTTCAGTCATGCTGCAAGTGAGTTATTTCAAATACTCAAAAAAGCGCTATGGGCAAGGGCGCAGATTGTTTCACATGGCTCCGTTACACCACCATTTTGAGAAAAAAGGCTGGAAAGAAACCCAAGTCGTAATTCGTTTTTGGATTATTACCATGTTTTTATGTTTAATGGGTTTATCGACGTTGAAATTACGATGAAATTACGTTGAAATTACGATGAATACTCCAAATAATTTAAAAAATAAATCCATTTTAATTTTGGGGCTAGGGGCTTCGGGCTTGGCGATGGTGCGTTGGTGCGTTCGCCAAGAAGCGGCACATATTACCGTTGCCGATACCCGCGCTGCTCCCCCTCAGTTGGCATGGTTGCAAGCGCACCTTCCAGCGGTTGAGGTGCTGCATTCACCGAATTTGGATGCCACGTTGATCGAAAATAAAGACGCAGTTTTTGCCAGCCCGGGTATTTCGCCAGCGCAAATGGCGGGCGTGATGAATGCTGCAAAATCGCAGGGTTTATGGATCAGTGGCGAATTGGGTTTATTTTCCGATGCGTTACACAATTTGCGTGAACAACAGCATTACACCCCCAAGGTCTTAGCCATTACGGGAACCAATGGTAAAACCACGGTCACGTCTTTAACCCGCCATTTATTGGCGTGGACGGGAATGTCGGTTGTCATGGCGGGTAATATCGGTCCGACTTTGCTGGATACGCTATCTGAGGAATTAGATAAATCCAATTTAGATAAAACCGAATTGCCCGAGGCGTGGGTGCTGGAGTTATCGAGTTTTCAACTGGCATTGGACATTCCCACATGGGAACCCACCGCCGCCACCGTATTGAACATCACACAAGACCATTTGGATTGGCATCCTGATATGGCGGATTATGCCTATGCCAAATCCCGCATCTTTGGAACGCAAGGCGGCATGGTACTCAACTGCGATGATGCCAGTGTGATGGCAATGCAGCCCCTCCAGCGTGTTGCCACCTGTTTTGGTGCAGGATTGCCTCTGCATAATGGTGATTGGGGCATAGAAGAAGTGAATGGCATGGCGTGGTTGGTGCGTCGGGGGGAAGAAAATCATTTGCAACGCTTGATGCCCGTTGAAGCCCTGCGCATTCGGGGTCGCCACAATGCGACCAATGCACTGGCAGCGTTGGCATTGTGCCGTGCGGCGGGTTGTAGTTTGGCTCCGATGCTCTACGGTCTGCGCGAATACCGTGGTGAGCCGCACCGCGTGCAGTCGATTGGTGTGATGAATGGCATCGAATTTTTTGACGATAGCAAAGGAACCAATGTCGGTGCGACGGTAGCGGCGCTTCAAGGTTTGGGTGCAGATCGGCGTTTGGTGGTTATTTTGGGGGGGGATGGCAAAGGGCAAGATTTCCATCCTCTGGCTGCACCCGTTGCCCAATACGTTCGTGCTGTGGTTTTGATTGGGCGGGATGCTGCATGGATTCATAAGGCGTTGATTCCGACCCGAGTTCCCTTGCTTCATGCCGCTAGCCTTGAAGAGGCCGTGCCGATGGCGTACCAAGAAGCCAAGACGGGCGATGCGGTGCTGCTTTCTCCGGCGTGTGCGAGTTGGGATATGTTTCAAAATTACGCGCACCGTGCGCAGGTGTTTTGCGATGCGGCGCAGGCATTGGCGTTGAATCACGGCACTTCGTTGGAGGGGTTGGAGTGAAATCCGAAACAAAACGCTTTGACCAAACCCTGTTATGGGTGGTAATTGCTTTATTGATGTGGGGTGTTGTGATGGTGTATTCAGCATCCATCGCCTTACCGGATAATCCCAAATTTGCCAAATATGCACCCACGCATTTTTTATTGCGCCACACCATCGGCATTGCTTTTTCCATTGTGTGTGCTTTAATCGCTTTCAAAATCCCGTTAGAGGTTTGGCGAAAATATGCACCTTATTTATTTATCTTATCTTTATTGTTATTGGTATTGGTTTTAATTCCCGGAATCGGAAAAGTAGTTTATGGCGCACGGCGTTGGGTGGCATTAGGGCCTGTCAGTTTTCAACCCTCTGAATTGGTTAAGCTGGCGATTTTATTGTATGCCGCCAATTATATGGTGCGCAAAATGGAAGATAAAGAAGATTTTATTCGTGCGGTATGGCCAATGGCACTGGCGGTTGGATTAGTCGGCGTATTATTATTGGCAGAACCCGATATGGGCGGCTTTATGGTGATTGCCGTGATTGCAATGGGGATTTTGTTTTTGGGTGGTGTCAATGCCCGAATGTTTTTTCTGATTGCTGCGATTTTGTTATTGGTTTTTGCCGCCATCATTTATTCGAGTGAATGGCGACGGGAACGTATTTTTGCGTATTTGAATCCGTGGGATGAAAAATATGCACTGGGAAAAGGGTATCAATTATCCCATTCGTTGATTGCGATTGGGCGGGGTGGATTTTTTGGTGTAGGTTTAGGGGGCAGTGTCGAAAAACTGCATTGGTTACCCGAAGCCCATACCGATTTTTTATTAGCCGTTATCGGTGAAGAATTTGGTTTTATGGGGGTTGTATTAACCATTGGTTTATTCTTTTGGATGACCCAACGCATGATGGAAATTGGTCGCCAAGCGATTGTGTTAGAACAGGTGTTTGCCGGATTAACCGCCCAAGGGGTCGGGTTGTGGATTGGGTTTCAATCGTTTTTTAACATCGGGGTGAACTTGGGTGCTGTACCGACCAAAGGGCTGACGTTGCCCCTCATGAGTTATGGCGGTT
>JBDKGR010000022.1:0-21185 GCA_039798085.1 Pseudomonadota bacterium | reverse complement strand
ACATCAGATACCATCAACAAACTGGGGTCTCGCGCCCATTGTGCCACCCAAGGCGGTAATTGGTCGAATGGCTGTCCTACCAAATGTGCCATCACTTCGTACTTCACCAATACCGCCAGTGCCGGAGTCGAAAGGTACAACAAGGCAATAAAGAATAGCGACCATGCCACCGAGTTACGGGTATCCGCCACCGTCGGAGTTGTGTAGTAGCGGGTGAGGAGATGGGGTAAACCTAGCGTTCCAACCATCAGGCAAAACATGAGTGCCAAAAAATTCAGGCGTGATTCGTTAAAGACGGAAGAAGTTGGGTCTTTGTCGATAAACGGTGTGGCATGGGGAGGAATGCCCCCTAAAGGTTTGGCGCGTGCTTGGTTTTCCCACATCGCCTTCGTCCATACCTCGCGGGCAGAGTCGGCATCTTTGGGTAAATTGGCTAATTCACGTCGCAAGGCGGTAATTTGTTCATTGTTACCACCGTTTCCTTCAAGGGTGTGTAGTTTTTGCCGCAATTCTTTGCGCTCCAATGGCAGGTATCTATCGACATCTTGGAGCTTTTTTTCGTATTCTTTCGCACGCCGTTGGTATTCCAAAATCACACTTTGTTCGGCTTTGGATTGGGTCAGTTGCTGTTCCATTGCCGCAATTTTGGGCAGTTGCTGACCATAGGCGATAAGGGCAAAAGGATTTTCTACCTGTTTGTACGATAACCACGATACCGGAATCAATAAGGACAAAATAATAACCACATACTGCGTCACCTGTGTCCACGTAACCGCCCGCATACCACCCAAAAAGGAACATACCAAAATGCCCCCCAACCCCAGCAAAATACCCATTTCAAATTGCACTCCCGTAAGCCGAGAGGTAATCAAGCCTACCCCATAAATCTGGGCTACCACGTAGGTGAAGGAACACAAAATTGTCGCAACCGCAGAGATGATGCGCGGCCATTTACCACCAAATCGCACGGCAAAATAATCGGGGACGGTATTTAATTGCATAGTGCGCAAATACGGGGCGACCAAAAGGGCGACTAAACAAAATCCTCCCGTCCAACCCATGATGTAGGCTAACCCCCCACTTTGTTTTTCAGTTCCTGAATAGCTTTGGAGATACAAACTACCCGCTAGGCTGATAAACGATGCGGCACTCATCCAATCTGCTGCGGTTGCCATACCGTTGTACATAGCAGGAATGCGCCGACCGGCAACATAGTATTCCAAGGCATCGGAGGTACGACCATACACCCCCACAACTGCATACAACACCAACGTAGCCGATAAAAAGATACCCGCAACCCAGACTTTGGGCATTCCCCAATGTTCTGCCACTGCCAATACCAACAACAATGCCAATAATGCCACGGTATAACCCGCAAAACGCCGATGCGTGCGACGGGTATCCACCCGAAATTGGGCGGCATCAAAGCCGGTATCGTGCGTGCGTGCGTGTACATCTTGGCGATTGGCAAGCCAAGCAAATAGCACCACGATGCCGATAAAAATCAGCACCGAACCCTGTGCTGCAAACCAAAATCCAATCGGCCACCCAGCGATGACGATGTCGAAATGGTGAGCAAAAAAACTAAATCCTAAAGAAGCAGCAAACCACAGCAGCAATAACACCGCATGAAGCCGCCACCGCACCGCTTGTGTCATCGTTCAATCTTCAATCTTCAATATTCAATCTTCAATTTTCAATCAAGTGGGTTAAGGTATTTATGCGGGTTGGCTCAATTTTTGCCAAGTCGCCATGACCGAATCGGGGTTGAGCGAAATAGAAGAGATTCCCTCTTTCACCAACCATTCTGCAAAATCGGGATGGTCACTTGGCCCTTGTCCGCAAATGCCGATGTATTTACCTTGGCGCTTGCACGCGGCAATCGCCAAGCTAATCAAGGATTTCACGGCGGGATCGCGTTCATCAAAATCGCTTGCCAGTAATTCCAATCCCGAATCCCGATCCAGCCCCAAGGTAAGTTGGGTTAAATCGTTAGAGCCAATCGAAAAACCATCAAAGAATTCCAAAAACGCATCCGCCAAAATAGCATTACTGGGAATTTCACACATCATGACCAGTTTAAGCCCGTTTTCACCCCGACGCAAACCGTGTTTGGCGAGCAACTCGGTGACTTTTTGCGCCTGTCCCAAGGTGCGGACAAATGGAACCATAATTTGGACATTGGTCAATCCCATCGATTCACGCACCCGTTTCAGGGCATCGCATTCCATCGCAAAGGCTTCGCCAAATTCGTGGCTAATGTAACGTGCTGCACCGCGAAAGCCGAGCATGGGATTTTCTTCTTCCGGCTCATACCGACTGCCACCAATGAGTTTGCGGTATTCATTGCTCTTGAAATCGGATAAGCGCACGATGACGGGTTTGGGCCAAAATGCCGCCGCAATGGTGGCAACGCCTTCGGCAACCCGATCCACATAAAACGCGCGGGGCGATACGTGTCCGCGTGCAACGGATTCGACCGCTTTTTTCAAATCGGAATCGATATTGGGGTAATCCAAAATCGCTTTAGGATGAACGCCGATGTTGTTGTTGATGATGAATTCCAACCGCGCCAATCCCACGCCTTCATTGGGTAATTGGCAGAAATCGAATGCCAGTTGTGGATTGCCCACATTCATCATGATTTTGATGGGAATAGGGGGCATCGTGCCACGCTGAACTTCGGTGACTTCGGTTTCTAACAAGCCATCGTAGATAAATCCGGTATCGCCTTGCGCACAGCTCACGGTGACCAGCATTTCATCTTTCAGCCTTTCGGTCGCGTAACCACAACCGACCACAGCGGGAATGCCCAATTCCCGTGCGATGATGGCGGCATGGCAAGTGCGCCCCCCTCGATTCGTCACAATCGCCGAGGCGCGTTTCATGACAGGTTCCCAATTCGGGTCGGTCATATCGGTGACCAGAATATCTCCTGCTTGCACCTTGTCCATATCCGCAATGTTGTGAACGATGCGCACAGAACCCGTTCCAATTTTTTGCCCAATCGCCCGTCCTTCCACCAAAACGGCGCTTGAACCTTTGAGCTTGTAGCGGTACTCCGATTGATTGTGGGCTTGGCTTTTCACCGTTTCAGGACGGGCTTGGAGGATATAAATCTTTCCATCTTGCCCATCTTTGCCCCATTCAATATCCATTGGACGACCGTAATGCGCTTCAATGACCAAGGCATAGTGGGCTAATTGTTCGACATCGGCATCGCTTAAAGAATAGCGATTGCGTTGTTCGGGCGGCACATCGGTGGTTTTGACCAGTTGATTGCCTCCGCTACCTCCGCTACCTCCACTACCTCCGCTACCGCCGTTACTTGCTGCTTTTTCTTCTGCTGTCGTAAACTGCATTTGAATCAGTTTAGAACCAAGGTTGCGCCGAATAATCGCTTTATTGCCCGCACGCAGCATGGGTTTGTGAACGTAAAACTCATCGGGATTCACCGCCCCTTGCACCACCGTTTCACCCAAGCCGTAGCTGGAAGTAATAAACACCACATCCGAAAACCCCGATTCGGTATCAATCGTGAACATCACCCCCGCTGCGCCAATATCCGAGCGAACCATGCGTTGAATGCCCGCACTCAATGCGACATTTTCATGGGCAAAGCCTTTATGGACGCGATAGCTAATCGCACGGTCGTTGTAGAGCGAGGCAAATACTTCTTTGATTTTGTGCAAAATATCTTCGATACCATGCACATTCAAAAAGGTTTCTTGCTGTCCCGCGAAGGAGGCATCGGGCAAATCCTCCGCCGTAGCAGAAGAACGCACGGCAAAGGTTGCATCGGTATTGTCGGCGCTTAACGTGGCAAATGCGCTGCGAATGCCTTGCTCCAATGCCGGAGGAAAAGGTTGCGCAGTTACCATTGCACGAATCGCAGCGCCTGCCTCTGCCAATGCCCGTACATCTTCGGTATCCAAGGCATCCAAACGTGCTTTGATGGCATCGTTTAATCCGTTGAATTGCAAAAATTCCCGAAACGCATGGGCGGTGGTGGCAAAACCAGTGGGTACATTGACTCCCCATTTTCCCGTGGGGAGTTGGGAAATCATTTCCCCCAAACTGGCGTTTTTACCCCCAACCGATTCGACATCGGTCATGCGCAAATACTCAAAAGGAACGACCCAATCGGTCGGGTGAAATAAAGCGGTCATCACAAAATTCTCCTGAAGGTATAAAAATTCGGGTACAAAATGCTGGTTCAATTTGCTAGTTCAATCTGCTAATTCAATTTGTTCATTCAACCACATTGTAGGAGTCACACCGATGCCCCATCGCACCGTTTATTTTGTGTCGGACGGCACGGGAATTACTGCCGAAACCTTTGGCAGTGCCATTCTGGCGCAATTTGAAACCCAAGCACGCACGGTACGTATGCCTTTTGTAGATACGGTAGATAAAGCCCACCAAATTGTGCGTCAAATCAACCATTCTGCAATACTGGATGGGCAACGCCCTATTGTTTTTACGACATTGGTGGATACGGAGGTACTCACCGTCATTCAAAGCACCTGCAATGGAATGCTGCTAGATATGTTCGCCATGTTCGTGCAGCCCTTGGAGCGGGAATGGGGGGTGAAATCCAACCACCGTATTGGTCGTTTTAGCGATGCAAGCAAAAGTAAAAAATACCAAAATCGCATTGAAGCGATTAACTTTTCCCTAGCCCATGATGACGGGCAAAGTCACCGTGATTTAGAACAATCCGATGTCATTTTGATCGGGGTGAGCCGCAGTGGAAAAACGCCCACTTCGCTTTATTTGGCGATGCAGCACGGATTGAAAGTATCCAACTATCCACTCATCCCCGAAGATTTTGAACGCCGACATCTCCCCCCCATATTGATTCCGCACAAAGGCAAAATTTTTGGCTTAACCATTAGCCCCGACCGTTTAAGTGAAATTCGCCATGAACGCCGACCCCAATCGCGCTACGCATCGCTAGAAAATTGCCGGATGGAAATTCACGAAGCCGAAACTATGATGCGTCGTTCTGGCATTCGCTGGTTATCTACCACCACCAAATCCATTGAAGAAATTGCTACCACAATTTTGCAAGAGTTGCATCCTAACTTGGATATTTTTTAACCCTAGAATCTGCGCATCTGCATGGTGCAGAAAATTAAGGAGATGGAATCATGAACGCGATGAATGACAACGTAAATGTCCTGCAAGTCGGTGGCTTTGCCACATCCGCAGCCGAGCGCAATAAAGTTTTGCGCAACACCTATTGGTTGTTGGCGTTGAGTTTAATTCCCACCGTGTTAGGTGCATGGCTGGGTGTTGCCACGGGTATTACCCAAGCATTGGGCGGCGGTTTGGGCATGGTTTTGTTTTTAGCCGGAGCCTTTGGTTTCATTTACGCGATTGAAAAAACCAAAAATTCTGCAATGGGTGTTCCCGTTTTATTGGCTTTTACTTTTTTTATGGGGTTAATGCTTTCGCGCTTGATTGCTACCGTATTGGGTTTTAAGAATGGCTCGGATCTCGTGATTACGGCATTTGGCGGAACGGCGGGTGTATTCTTTGTTATGGCAAGTCTTTCTAGCGTGATTAAACGCGATTTATCGGGTATGGGTAAATGGTTGTTTATTGGAGCGTTAGCGGTTATGGTGGGTGGTATCATCAATATCTTTGTGGGTTCTACGGCTGGCATGATGGCGATTTCGGTACTCTCCATCGGTATTTTTAGCGCCTATATGCTGTACGATCTGAAACAAATTGTAGATGGTGGTGAAACCAACTACATCAGTGCCACGCTGGCTTTGTATTTGGATATTATTAACGTATTCCAAAGTTTGTTGGCTTTGTTGGGCATTATGGGTGGCGAGCGGGATTAAACCTAATAACCATGATTAACAACCGTTAATAACGATTAATAACGGTTAATAACGGTTGATCATGGTTTTTTACTATTAAAATTTATGCAATACTTTCGCATTTCATTTCTGGTTACTTTCATTTTATTGGGAGCCGCCGCTTGGTGGGGTTATCACCTCAACGGCTTCGCGGGCATGGTGCAAGCCTTTTTTATTGCCAGTATTTTGGCGGTGATGGAGGTTTCACTATCGTTTGACAATGCGGTTGTCAATGCCTCTGTACTGCGAACTTGGAATGCGTTTTGGCAGAAATTGTTTTTAACCGTTGGTATTATTGTTGCCGTATTTGGAATGCGGCTTCTTTTTCCTATTGCGATTGTGGCAGTTGCAACGGGTTTGGATTGGTGGAGTGTCATGGTGATGGCATTACAGCAGCCCGATGAGTATTCGCGCCATTTAACGAACCACCATGCCCAAGTAGCGGCATTTGGGGGTTCTTTTTTACTTTTGGTATTCTTGAATTTCTTTTTTGATAACGAAAAAGAAATACATTGGTTTGCTTGGGTTGAAGAAAAAGTCGGATCGCATGGCAATGAAAATCTTTCTACGTTGCTCGCGGGGGTAGCGGTTTTTGTCTGTGCTGGATTGGTTCCGATTGAACAAAAATTATCCGTTTTAATCGCCGGTATTAGTGGTATTGGTATTTATCTTAGTGTACGCTTTTTAAGTGATTTATTAGAAGCCAAAGAAAAAGAAGGCACAGTCGGCAAAACTATTCAACAAGGTAGTATTGGTGGATTTTTATATTTAGAAGTATTGGATGCTTCCTTTAGTTTTGATGGAGTCATTGGTGCTTTTGCTATTACAAAAGATGTCGTCATCATCATGATTGGATTAGCGATTGGTGCGATGTTTGTACGATCACTCACCGTATTTTTAGTGCATAAAGGTACGTTGGAAGAATTTGTATTCTTAGAACATGGCGCACATTATGCGATTGGTATCTTGGCAATTATTATGCTGGCAAGTGTAAAATTGCATATTCCAGAATGGTTTACCGGATTATCGGGCGTTGCCTTTATTGGTTTATCTTTATGGTCATCCATACGTTATAAGAAAACACGAACAACAATATGAACAACAATATGAACACACCAAGCAATACAAACTATGCTTTGCAACTGGGTTTGCAAGCAAAAACGGCTGCAACGCTTATGGCTGGTGCATCAGCAGCTATCAAAAACAGAGCATTGCGGACTTTGGCGGCGCTTTTGCGTGCCAATGTCGATGCGCTGCAAATCGACAACCAAAAAGATATTGAACGCGCTATTGCCAATGGTTTATCTGCGCCGATGGTCGATCGATTAAAACTCACGCCCCAAGTGCTTGAAACTTGCGCCCAAGGCTGCGAACAACTGGCGGCAATGGCGGATGTGATTGGCGAAATTTCCGGCATGAAGCAGCAGCCTAGTGGCATCCGTGTCGGGCAAATGCGCGTCCCTATTGGGGTGTTTGCTATGATTTTTGAAAGTCGCCCGAATGTGACGATTGAAGCTGCCAGCCTTTCCATCAAAAGCGGCAATGCCTGTATTTTGCGCGGCGGTTCGGAGGCGATTGAATCGAATAAAGCCTTGGCACAATTGGTGCAACAAGCGCTTATTGAAGCAGGTTTACCCGCCAATGCCGTGCAACTCGTGCAAATTACCGACCGTGAATTGGTCAGTGATTTAATCGCCATGCCACAATATGTAGATGTGGTTATTCCGCGCGGTGGTAAAGGGTTAATTGAACGGATTAGTGCGGGCGCTAAAGTTCCGGTTATTAAACATTTGGATGGAAATTGCCATACGTATATCGATGCGCCCTGTGATTTGGATATGGCGCTCACGATTACGGATAATGCCAAAACCCAAAAATACAGCCCTTGCAATGCCACCGAAAGTTTATTGGTGGCGCAAGATGTAGCGCAAACCTTTTTGCCTCGTATCGGCGCGATTTTTGCGGCGAAGGGTGTTGAAATGCGGGCGTGTCCTCAATCGCTGTCGATTTTGGCGAGTGTCGTACCCAATACATTTTTGAAACCCGCAACCGAGGAAGATTGGTATGCCGAATACCTCGCTCCCATCATCAGCGTGAAAGTGGTGGCGGGTGTGGATGCTGCCATTGCACACATCAACCAGTATTCCAGCCACCATACCGATGCGATTTTGACGCGCGACCACCTGCACGCCCAGCAATTTTTGCGCGAGGTCGATTCGTCCAGCGTCATGGTCAATACCAGCACGCGCTTTGCGGATGGTTTTGAATATGGATTAGGTGCAGAAATCGGGATCAGTACCGATAAATTCCACGCACGCGGGCCGGTAGGAATCGAAGGGCTAACGTCCCTCAAATACGTGGTGTTAGGTCAAGGAGAAATTCGGAGGTAACGGTATGGATAAAGTCAAAACGATTGCGATTGTTTCAGTGATTGCGGCAGCGGCTGGTGGGTTTGGAGCGCTCTCCATATCCAACGCCGGTGCAGAATCTACAACGGTTGGTGCGACCACGGCAAATGCAAATGCGAGTGCAAATGCTACGCCACTTCAAAATCCTCCCGCATCATCGTCGGTCATGGTACGTGGATTGCCTGATTTTACCGATTTGGTCGATTTGGTCGGGCCTTCGGTGGTCAATATCCGCATATTGGAAAAACCCCATTCCCGTTCTGCGCAAAATTTTGGTATGGATGAGGATATGCAGGATTTTTTCCGGCGTTTTGGTATTCCTATTCCGAATATGCCACGCCAAAATCCTCGGCAAAACCGTCCGCAACCGGATGAAGAGCCACAGCAACGCGGAGTCGGTTCGGGTTTTATTCTTTCCGCCGATGGGTTGGTGATGACGAATGCCCATGTCGTGGAGGGGGCGGATGAAGTGATCGTCACGCTCACCGATAAACGCGAATTCAAAGCCAAAATTATCGGCACGGATAAACGCAGCGATGTGGCAGTCGTCAAAATCGAAGCGGCTGGCTTGCCAGTGGTGCGGATTGGCGATGCCAATCGTTTGCGTGTAGGCGAGTGGGTGATGGCGATTGGTTCACCCTTCAATCTCGAAAATTCGGTGACGGCAGGGATTGTGAGTGCCAAACAGCGCGATACCGGTGATTATTTACCGTTGATTCAAACCGATGTGGCGATTAACCCCGGGAATTCGGGCGGCCCCTTGCTCAATATGCGCGGTGAAGTGGTGGGCATCAATAGCCAAATTTATTCCCGCTCTGGGGGCTATATGGGAATTTCGTTCGCCATCCCGATTGATGAGGCAATGCGTGTCAGCGAGCAACTGCGCAACAATGGACACGTATCGCGCGGACGCATTGGCGTACAAATCACCCCCTTGACCAAAGAATTGGCTGAATCACTGGGACTTTCTAAACCGATTGGGGCGTTGGTGCGCATGGTAGAAGCGGGTTCTCCCGCAGAAAAAGCGGGCGTGGAAGCGGGCGATGTGATTATCAAATTGGATGGCAAAACCATCGAAAAATCGAGCGATTTACCGCGTGCCGTGGGCAGTACCAAACCCGGTAGCAAAGCGAATTTGACCGTTTGGCGGCGCGGTGCGAGCAAGGATTTGAGCATCACCATTGCCGAAATGCCAGATGATAAAAGCGCTGCAAAATCCACGGGGAAAGAGGGTAAAGACGGGAAAGATGAAAAATCTGCCTCCCAATCTGGTATCGCACAAACCTATGGCTTTAACGTGAGGGATGTATCGGCAGAGCAGCGCAAAGAGCTGAAAATTCGAGGCGGCGTGCGGGTCAATGCGGTTTCTGAAGGCGCGGCAAGAGCCGGTTTGCAAGAAGATGACATCATTGTGGGTGCGGCAAATACCGAGGTGACTTCGGTCAAAGATTTGGAAAGTGTGCTCAACCGACACGATAAATCGAAAAATCTGCTGCTTTTGGTACGGCGTGGCGAGTCGGTGCAATACGTTCTCCTGAAGCCAGCACGCGGATAAGCGGGATAATCACGCCTTTATTTGGTAAACCTTTGACAGTAAACGATGAATCACATCCGAAATTTTTCGATCATTGCCCACATTGACCACGGCAAATCCACTCTAGCTGACCGATTGATTCAACGCTGCGGCGGTTTGGAGGCGCGGGAGATGGAGGCACAGGTTCTGGATTCGATGGACATCGAAAAAGAACGTGGTATTACCATTAAGGCGCAAACCGCCGCCTTGCAATACAAGGCGAAAGACGGGCAAATCTACAACCTGAATTTGATTGACACGCCCGGACACGTCGATTTTTCCTACGAAGTGAGCCGCTCCCTCTCCGCTTGCGAAGGAGCGTTGCTGGTGGTTGATGCCAGCCAAGGTGTGGAAGCGCAAACGGTAGCGAATTGCTACACCGCACTGGATTTGGGTGTGGACGTTTTGCCCATTCTGAACAAAATTGACCTACCCAATGCCGATCTTGACAACGCCCGCAGCGAAATCGAAGACGTAATCGGTATTGATGCAACCGATGCCATTCCTTGCTCCGCCAAAACGGGGGTGGGGATTGATGAAATTTTGGAACTCATTGTGGCGAAAGTTCCCTCGCCGCGCGGCAATCCGAACGCGCCGTTGCGTGCCATGATTATTGATAGTTGGTTCGATAATTATGTAGGCGTAGTGATGCTGGTGCGCGTGGTGGATGGGCGTTTGGGCAAGGGCGAACGCATCAAAATGATGGCATCCGGCGCAATGTACAACGCGGATAATGTGGGGGTTTTCACACCCGCCAATCAACCACGTACCTCTTTGGAAGCGGGCGAGGTGGGCTACATCATCGCGGGTATCAAAGAATTACAAGCTGCCAAAGTGGGCGATACGGTGACGTTGATTAAACACGGCACGGGCGGTGCATCAGCCACAGCGACCGAAGCCTTGCCCGGTTTCAAAGAAATTCAGCCGCAAGTGTTTGCCGGTTTGTATCCCACCGAAGCCAGTGAATACGATTCGTTGCGTGATGCGTTGGAGAAATTGAAACTCAACGATGCGTCGCTGCACTACGAACCCGAAGTGTCGCAAGCTCTGGGCTTTGGTTTCCGTTGCGGTTTCTTGGGGTTGTTGCACATGGAAATTGTGCAAGAACGATTAGAGCGTGAGTTTGACCAAGACCTCATCACCACCGCCCCGAGCGTGGTGTACCAAGTCGTGAAGAGTGATGGCGAAGTCCTGATGGTGGAAAACCCCTCCAAAATGCCGGAGCTGGGGAAAACTGCCGAAATCCGCGAACCCATCGTGACCGTGCATTTGTATATGCCGCAAGAATACGTGGGCGTGGTGATGACGCTGGCGAATCAAAAACGCGGTGTGCAAATGAATATGGCATACAAAGGTCGCCAAGTGGTGCTGACGTATGAAATGCCACTGGGTGAAATCGTGCTCGACTTTTTTGACAAACTCAAAAGTGTGAGCCGTGGTTACGCCTCAATGGATTACGAATTCAAAGAATTCCGCGCCTCTGATGTGGTGAAAGTGGATATTTTGTTGAATGGCGAAAAGGTGGATGCGCTTTCTATTATTGTTCACCGTAGCCAATCGCTATATCGGGGGCGGGCGGTGGTATCAAAAATGCGCGAGATTATTTCCCGCCAAATGTACGATGTGGCAATTCAAGCCGCTATCGGAGCCACCATTATTGCCCGCGAAAGCATTAAAGCCTTGCGCAAAAACGTGTTGGCAAAATGTTATGGAGGGGATATTTCGCGTAAACGTAAATTATTGGAAAAACAAAAAGCCGGTAAAAAACGCATGAAACAAATTGGTTCGGTGGAAGTTCCACAAGAAGCGTTCTTGGCAATTTTGCAAGTAGAAGATTAAGAAGAAGATTAAGGGAATAATTCATGCAAGCATTGGCAACGGCAGTTTTAGCCGCATTCGTGGCGTATGCGGCATCGTGGTATTTTGGATTTATTGACGGTAATTTTGCTTTATTATTATTTGTCGCTACGATGGTATCGGGTCTATTTTGGGTTGCCGAACGTTTTCATTTTTTGCCCCAGCGTCGCGCTGCGGCGGCATTAGTCGATAACGAAGAAGCCAAAGCCAAAATTTTGGAACAACCGTGGTGGTTGGATTGGACAGCGGGTTTATTCCCCGTGATTATCTCGGTATTCTTTTTACGTTCTTTCGTCGTTGAACCCTTTAAGATTCCTTCGGGCTCGATGATTCCGACGATGGTGGTGGGGGATATGATTTTGGTGAATAAGTTTACCTACGGTTTGCGTTTACCTGTAGTCCATACCAAAATAACCGAAGGCACGCCCGTGCAGCGCGGTGATGTGATGGTGTTCCGTTATCCTCCCAAACCGCAGTTAGATTACATCAAACGGGTGGTAGGACTACCGGGTGATACAGTTGCGTACCTGAACAAACGCCTTACGGTCAATGGAAAAGTGGTTGAAACACAGGTTATTCCCGATTTCTTTGACGATCAGGCGATGGTGTATTCCAAACAGTTAGAAGAACGTTTGGGAGAGCGAAAGCATCGCTTATTGAATGACGACAGCCGTCCAGCATTCATCGTAGGGGCTAATAATTTTGAAGGACGCGAGGCTTGCCAATACTCGGTAGAAGGGGTAAGCTGCAAAGTGCCAACGGGTCATTACTTCATGATGGGTGATAACCGCGATAACTCACTCGATTCACGCTATTGGGGTTTTGTTCCAGATAGCCATATCGTTGGAAGAGCCTTTATGATTTGGATGAATTTTAGTAGCCCTAGGCGTATTGGTTTTTTTGATTAACAAGGATTTAATATGTTAAATTTTTCGAATACTTCAAATATATCGAAGCAAAAAGGGTTTTCCCTGATGGGTTTTTTAGTCGTTGGTATATTACTGGCGCTGGCTGGCATTATTGGAGCGCAGATACTGCCTACTTTTATTGAATACCGTAATGTCATTAAATCTGTCAATCGTGCAGCGGCTGAAGAGGCGGCATCCATCGCGGAAATTCGTGCTAATTTCGATAAAAATGCAGCGGTTGATGATATTACTTCCATTAAATCCAAAGATTTGGATATTACTAAAGAAAATGGAAAAGTGGTGATCAATTTTGCCTATCAGCGCGAAATCCACCTCACAGGTCCTATGTGGCTGACCATGAAATATGCAGGTAAAAGTGGAAAATAATTGCAAGGATAAGCAAAATAAGTGCGTATTGAACATTTAACTCCATTGCAGCATCGGCTGCAATATTCATTTTCCAAGCCAGCCTTATTGATTCAGGCATTGACGCATCGCAGTTATTCCAGTAACCATTATGAGCGGCTGGAATTTTTGGGGGATTCTGTCCTTAATCTGGCAGTGTCCGATTTGCTTTATATGCGATTGAGCAATTTGCCCGAAGGGGATTTATCCCGTATTCGTTCTAATTTGGTGCGAGAGGCAACTTTGCACCAGTTGGCATTGGGTTTGGGTTTGTCCGATCTTTTATTGCTGGGAGAGGGGGAAATGCGTTCAGGCGGACGCAATCGTCCTTCCATTCTTGCCGACACCTTGGAAGCGGTTATTGGTGCGGTGTACTTGGATGCGGGATACGCCCAAGCCCAAGCGCTGGTGCAGCGTTTATTTGCCGCAGTGGAAATCAATCCCCAAATGGGTGCTATCGACAAAGATGCCAAAACTGCATTACAAGAATGGCTGCAAAGCCGCAAAATGAAAGTTCCGCAGTACACCGTGGTGGCGACTACGGGCGTAGCGCATCAGCAACACTTCACGGTGGAATGCGAGATTCCCGAATTGCGCCTCACCCAACGCGGCACGGGAACATCGCGCCGTTCATCCGAACAAGCAGCCGCAGCGGCGATGCTGGCGATACTGCCCCCCTCCAAAACAAAATCTTCTTAATGAACACTACAGAAACTAATACAAATCTCCTTCAACACTGTGGCTTGATTGCGATTGTGGGCAAACCCAATGTGGGCAAATCTACGTTGCTGAATGCGTTGGTTGGGCAAAAAATCAGCATCACCTCCCGCAAAGCGCAAACCACACGCCACCGCATTACGGGGATGTTGTCGCGCGAATCCAGCCAGTTCGTTTTTGTCGATACCCCCGGTTTTCAAACGCTGCACGCCAATGCCTTGAACAAATCGCTCAACAAAACCGTGCAAGGCGCGGTGGCGGATGTGGATTTGATTGTGTTTGTGGTTGAAGCGGGCAGTTTTACGCCTGCCGATGCGCGGGTGTTGGCGCTGTTGGGCAAAAATATCCCGACGCTGCTGGTTGCCAATAAGCTCGATAACGTGCATCGCCGCGAAGATTTAGCGCCGTGGTTGCAAACCATGCAAAAAGAGCACAATTTTGCCGAATTCGTGCCGATGTCCGCCAAAAACGCCAAGGATGTGGATCGTTTACTCGGTATTTGCGAAAAATACCTGCCCGAGCAAGCGTGGTGGTATTCGGCGGACGAGTTGACCGATCGCAGCGAAAAATTTCTTGCGGGCGAATTGGTGCGGGAAAAATTATTCCGCTTGACGGGTGATGAATTGCCCTATACCTCGACCGTCGTAATCGAAAAATTTGAAGAAGAAGCGCCGCAAAAGAAAGGTCAAAAACGCTTGCTGCGCATCGCCGCGACCATTATTGTGGAGCGTGATAGCCACAAAGCAATGGTGATTGGCGATAAAGGCGAACGCATCAAACGCATCGGCATGGAAACCCGCGTCGAGTTGGAAAGATTGGCGGATGCCAAAGTCTTCATCGAACTGTGGGTAAAAGTGCGTTCCGGTTGGGCGGATGACGAAGCACGGGTACGTAGCTTTGGTTACGAATGAACCCGCGTACATTTTGCATCGCTACGACTGGAGTGAATCCAGTCTGATTCTGGAAGTTTTCACGCGCCACCACGGGCGCATTGCCTTGGTAGCCAAGGGGGCAAAAAAACCCAGCTCCAGCTTTCGCCCCGTGCTGTTGCCCTTGCAAATGCTGCGTGTGAGCTTTGGTGGCGATGCGGAAATCCGCACCCTCAAAAGTGCAGAATGGCGGGGCGGGCATATTATGCCGACGGGTGATTCGCTGCTATCGGGCTACTATCTCAATGAACTGGTTTTAACGCTTTTGGCACGCGAAGATGCACACCCCTCGCTTTTTGATGTGTACGCCCAAACGGTTGCAGTGCTTGCGAGCGAATCGTCTAACCATCCCCGTTCTCAACGTCTGATTTTGCAAGCCGCCCTGCGCACTTGGGAATTACTCTTGTTGCGCGAAGTGGGGTTTTTGCCGCCGTTGGATGGGCAAACGCTCTCGCTTCAAACATTGCAGCCCAATACCGCCTATTGCCTTGTCCCCGAAGGCGGGCTACGCCTTGCCCACAGCGACGATCGCGCTATCCTTTTAGGATCGCAGTGGCTGCAACTGCACACTGCGCTGAACGATAATTTTCCTTTTCATGCGCTGTTGCCGCGATGTGCCGAATGGAACGCCGCATTAAAACCCCAGCTACGCTCCTTGCTGCACCACCATTGTGGCGTGAAAATGCTGCGCACTCGCCAGATGATGATGGATATTCACAGCTTGTAACGCATTTATGAAAAACCCAAAAAATCACACCTCCCCACCTACCAACCTTTCGGTTAATTTGAATAAAGTCGCGCTTGTGCGCAATACCCGCCATTTGGGGATTCCGAGCGTCATCCACGCTGCCACCCTGTGCCTCGAAGCTGGCGCGGCGGGCATCACCGTGCATCCGCGCCCTGATGCACGCCACATCCGCGCCGATGATGTACGGGATTTAGCCGCTTTATTGAAAAATCCACGCTGGTCGGATCGAGAATTCAATGTCGAAGGCAATCCATTTCACAATTTGATGGATTGCGTAGCGGATTTGGTTGCATACCAGTTGCCGGTTCACCAAGTCACGTTCGTACCAGATTCGGAGGGGCAATTCACCAGCGATCATGGTTGGAATTTTCCGCACGATGCCAAACGCCTCATTCCGGTTATCGAACAAGCCCACGCCTTGGGGCTACGTGTGAGTTTGTTTATGGATGCTGATCCTGCCGCCATGCCCGCCGCCAAAGCCGTGGGTGCGGATCGTATTGAGCTGTATACCGAACCCTACGCCGCTGCATGGGGAACACCGGAACAAGCGATTCAGCTCCAACGCTTCGCACAAGCGGCCCAAGCCGCGTTAGATGTAGGTTTGGAAGTCAATGCAGGACACGATTTGAACCGCGATAACCTCTCCGCCTTTGTGCAAACCGTGCCGTGTGTGGCAGAAGTTTCTATTGGTCACGCATTGATTGCCGATGCGCTTGAACTGGGTTACGCCGCCACGGTACGCGCTTATTTGGATTGTTTAGCCATTCGGTAGATGGTGCAGATTTTGCAAATTTTGCAAATGCTGATGTGCCATATCGCCCCTATCAACCGGAATTAAGCGTTTGGCAGCGAGGTAGTGGGCGCTGAATACGTCAAACCACGCATCCAGCGTTTGGGCGGCATGGGATTCTCCAGCCAGCTCCAAACACAAGGCAGCGACTTCGGCAGTGCAGTAATGATCGTCCCGTTTAGAACGGCGCAGGCGGTAACGCGATAACTGCTCGCTTTGCAAACTCAACACGGGTAGGCGATTTAAGTACGGGCTTTTGCGAAACATCTTGCGGGCTTCGCTCCACGTTGCATCCAACAACACAAACAACGGGCGTTTGGTGGTGATGGTTGTGGCGGTGGTGTCATCGGTCGATACGGGTAACTGGGTAACGACCCGTTCCGGCGCGACAAATTCGGCAGGAAAAACGACGTAAGGTTGCCATTGCGGATCGTTCAACAATTCCAATAAATCCGAATCAACCATGGTGCGTGCCCACATAAATGCAAAGGTGTTTTCAGGCAACACATCGGCAATCAGCCAGCCCGTGTTGGTGGGTTTGAGCGGCTCAATATCCGACATCAGCAAGCACACACCCGCCTGTGCCGAGGTGTGAGGATGCAAATCGCACAAGCAATGGGTTGCAGGGATACGGCAATGAATACAACGCAAGGCACGCGAACCGCGCGCTAAAAAAGGCTTGGCACTGCGTGCCAAACGCTGCTCACGCAATCGAAAAACAGCGTGGTGAGCGGGATGATGAATGGGCATGACCCGCAGTTTAACTGTCGTCCATTACCCCCATTGAATCTTGGCTGGGTTGGCGTACCATGCTTTGAGTCGGCTAGCCGCTTCGTCTTCAATGCGGCTGCGTTTGATTTTCATCGTGGGTGTGAGGTGACCATTCTCCATAGTCCACACCTCGGACGTGATCACCATCATTTGCAGTTTTTCGTAGTGGCTGAGGGTGGCATTGGTTTGTTCCAATAGCGTGCCGAGTTCTGATTCAACCTGTTGGCGAAAAGCGGGGTCGTTGTATTGAAGACGCACGGCTTCGTTCAATACCACCAAACCGTAAGCGGCGGGTTGTCCTGAACCAGAAACCATGCTCATTTCCACCAGCGGATGTGCATTGAGTAAATTTTCAATCGGGGCGGGGGCAACATATTCGCCTTTCGCGGTTTTGAACAATTCTTTCACCCGTCCGGTAATTTTGAGCAAACCCTCTTCATTGCGTTCACCTCGGTCACCGGTGCGGAAGAAACCATCGGCGGTGAAGGATTGGGCATCCAAATCGGGGCGCTTATAGTAGCCCACCAGTTGCCCGGGCGATTGAATCAAAATTTCACCTTCTTCGCTAATGCGGACATTCACATCCGGCAAGGGAACGCCGACATACCCCGGGGCACAGCGGTCGGGCTTGGAATAATGCGAATAAGCAAAATCTTCCGACATCCCATACCCTTCAATCAGTTTCAGACCCAATCGGCGATACCAGACAATCAATTGGGCTGGAATGGGTGCAGAACCGCTCCCTGCCAATCGAACCCGATCCAGTCCCAATTTGCGCAACACTTTATGTTGCACTATTCCTTTGATTACGGGAAGGTACAACAAAAAATTCAGCAGCTTGGGTGGTATTTTTTCAAAAACGCCTTGCTGAAATTTGAACCACAAACGCGGAACGGAAACAAAAATCGTCGGGCGGGCGCGTTGCAAATCCACCATAAAGGTATCCAATGACTCGGTAAAGAAAATATGCGTCCGACCATCCACCATCGACATACACTGAACCCACGCCCGTTCAAATACGTGCGCGAGGGGGAGATAAGAAATCATCCGATTGATGTCCGCCCCATCAAGGTAGCTGCGCATTTCCATAGTGACTTTTTCAGCAGATACGCTCACGCGCTCAAAGCTGTGCATCACCCCTTTGGGCGTTCCCGTGGAGCCGGAGGTGTAGAGCAAAATGGCAATATCCTTACCGTCACGGGGGATGCGTCCGGTTAAGGGGGCGGTACGAGCAATAATGGCATCCCATTTGGCATAGTGGCTGGTAGCAATCTGCGGGGCTAGCGGTAAGGTGATGCAGGGCACATTGTCAGGGATGCCCGATTGTTGCTTTTCCCACGTATCCAGTTTGCCGATAAATAGCAAATTCGATCCGCTATGCTCCAATACGTAGCGAATCGTTGCGGCGTTTTCGGTCGGAAAAATCGCTACCGTGGTACAACCCGCCATCCAAATCGCCAATTCGGTCATAAAAAAATGGGCGCAGTTTTTGGACAAAATCGCAACCCGCGCCCCCGATTCATAACCCTGCGCTTTAATATGCGCTGCCATACGGCGAGCCTGATCCAATGTTTGCGCCCAAGTAAGATCAAGGGTTTTACCGCCACCAAAAGGTTGGGTTAGATACACTTGATTGGCACGATTCTCTTCGTGGTCGTAAACGTAGTCCAAAATCGTTTTCACGGTGCATACTCCTTTTTTCAGTCTCTTTTTAGCATCTTTGTAGCCCCTTGAACACCGCAAAAACCCCATGAACTTTGATGAATTGACGGCATTAACCCAGTTAGGGATTGGCGCTTTTGAAAAGATGTTATCCGCCACATCCGGCTTTCGCCAACGGAAGGGGCAGCACGATATGGCAACGCTGGTGGCGCAAACCTTGGCGCGTGCCGATTTGGGGGAGAACCCCGCGCCCCAAAAAGCCATTGCGGTGATTCAGGCGGGGACGGGTGTCGGTAAATCGGCTGCCTATGCTTCAACCGCGATTGCGTTGGCATTGCAGCGCAAAACCCGTGTGCTGATTTCGACCGCCACCGTAGCCCTGCAAGAGCAGTTAATGCACAAAGACTTGCCCCTTTTGGCAAAAAGTTTGGGGCAGCATTTTGTTTTTGCCCTCGCCAAAGGGCGGGGACGCTATGTGTGCAAAATCAAATTAGAGCAACGTACCGAATTCGGAGGCGGTAGTTACACCCCCGATTTTGCCGAAATCGAAACAAATACCACCCCGACCGAAGAAGTTCAACAGCGGCGGATTCGGCTTTTTCAAAACATCACCACCGCTTTTGAAAAAGGGCAGTGGGATGGTGACCGCGATACCCTAACCGAATCCCCCGAAGCCGGCGATTGGGCAAGCATCGCCGCTGAACGCCACACCTGCACTGTGCGGCATTGCCCTCGCTTTCGGGATTGCAGTTACTACGAAGCCCGTGCCAAATTGGTAGATGCCAATGTCATTGTGGCGAATCACGATTTGGTTTTATCTTCTCTGGGTATGAAAACCTTGCCGGATTTGGATAAATGCCTCGTTATTTTTGATGAAGGTCACCATTTACCTTCGGTGGCGTTGGATCAATTTGCGAGTAGCATGGATTTAAGCAATTTGCGTTGGTTGGATCGCCTGCCCAAAACCCTCACCGAAGTGGCGACCGCACTGGCATTGAAAAGCGAATCGAATGTGATAGCGGTGAGCCAATCACTCAAAGCAGTGCTGACCCAACTGGCTCGCATGGGGCGGGATAGGGGGGCATTGCGCTTTCCTCATGGTGTATTGCCGGACGAATTGCATGAACCAGTCCTCCACATTGCGACGCAAGCGGGCGAAATTGCCAAGGTATTGGAAGCGTTAGCAACAGAAATCAAAACCCTTGCCAAAGACGACCCGAGTCGCGCTGCCCCCTGTGCCCAGCACTATGCCAGCTTGGGCGCTTTATCGCCGCGCTTGAATAGCTTCATCAACACCGCGAATTTGCTGCTAGAACACGGTGAACAACCGTTGGCAAAATGGTTTCAAGTAGAAGATAGCAATAACTACCTCACTCTGACGCTCCATGCCAGCCCGATTGTCCCGGGGGATTTGCTGCGACAGTTTTTGTGGAGTCAAGTGCGTGGTGCTATCGTCACCTCGGCATCGCTGACCAGTTGCGGCAGTTTTGATTATTTTTTACGTGAAGCGGGACTCCTCCACAATCCCAATGTAGAAGCACTGGAAGTCAGTAGCCCGTTTGACTATGCGAGTCAAGGTACGTTTACCATCGTTCACACGCAAGCAGAACCCAAGCAAGCCGATGATTACAACCGCGAAATGGTTCAAGCCCTGCTGCACGATATAGCCCAAGTTCCACATGGGGCATTGGTGTTGTTTACGTCAAAAGCACAAATGCGAGTCGCTACCGAAGCCTTGCCCCCGACCTTGCAGGGAATCGTTTGGGTGCAAGGCAGCCAATCACGAACCCGATTATTGGCAGCACACCAAGCGCGGGTGGAGGCCGGTTTGCCTTCGATAATTTTTGGAATGCAATCCTTTGGTGAAGGGTTGGATTTACCCGGTACGTTGTGTGAAACGGTCTTCATTGCCAAACTGCCGTTTGCTCCACCAACCGAACCCGTGGACGAAGCCCGTGCCGAATGGTTGCGCAGCGTAGGGCGTGACCCGTTTAGTGAACTGGTGATTCCCGCCACGGGAATCAAGCTCTTGCAATGGACGGGACGTGCCATCCGCACCGAAGAAGACCAAGCCGCCGTGGTCTGCTACGACAAGCGGTTGATTGTGCAAAGCTACGGGCGGCGGATGCTGGCAGGGCTACCGCCTTATCGGGTGTTGGAGCGAAAGTGAAGGAGTGAACTTGGATGTGGATCATGTGCGGAATCTGACATGGTCGAAGGACAACAATCCACAAAACTGGGTAGCGTATAACCGCCTGCGGGGACAGTATATGAGTGCGTTGGAACACGCTGAGTCGATAGAAGGGTCGTAGCGGCATCGCCATACGAGGGTGGCGATGGGAAGTGATTTGTACAGCACGGGAAAGCCACCATAAAAAAAACCGCAGTATCCTGCGATACTACGGTTTTTGATGCTTTGGTGCCCGGGGCCGGAATCGAACCGGCACGCCTCGCGGCGCTGGATTTTGAGTCCAGTGCGTCTACCAATTCCACCACCCGGGCGACGCATTTAATAAAGTGAACGAATTATAGCGCATATTCTTA
>JBDKGR010000021.1:0-21268 GCA_039798085.1 Pseudomonadota bacterium | reverse complement strand
TGCTGGCTTCAACCGCTGCTTTGCCGCGTGGACTCAGCATGACCATCGCGCCGCAGGGTGAGCTGCTCCAACCTTTTTGCGGAGCGCTAATCAACACGTCCACGCCCGTCGCTTCCATGTCCACCCACACCGTGCCGGAGGCGATGCAATCCAACACCAACAATCCGCCCACCGCGTGAACGGCATCGGCGACTGCGCGCAAATAATCATCAGGCAGCAACATACCCGAAGCGGTTTCGACGTGGGGTGCAAAAACCACATCGGGTTTTTCTTGGGCGATGGTGGCGACTACCTCGTCAATGGGGCAGGGCGCAAACGGGGCTTTGGGGGCATCGCTGGTGCGGCGGGCTTTCAAAACGGTGGACTGGGCGGGGATGTTGCCCATGTCAAAAATCTGCGTCCAGCGGAAACTGAACCAGCCATTGCGAATCACCAGCGCCTTTTTACCCGTCGCTAATTGGCGTGCGACGGCTTCCATCCCAAACGTGCCGCTCCCCGGAACGATAGCGACGGCATCGGCATGGTAAACCTGCTTGAGCATGGAAGAAAGGTCACGCATCACGCCCTGAAAGCGCTGCGACATGTGGTTTAAGGAACGGTCGGTGTAAACAACAGAAAATTCCAACAATCCGTTGGGGTCGATTTGGGGCAAAAGTCCGGGCATGGTGTGTCTCCTATTCGTATCAATACGTATCAATATGGGGTATGGAGTATGCCCAAAAGTGCCCATGTGATAGTGATATAACGTAAAAATTTACCGATCGCCATATAAAAAAGGCACGACCAAAATGGCAGTTGCAACCATCCCGCCACCGCACAAAGCGGATCACCGACGATGGGTAACCATGCCAATAAACAGGTTTTTGCCCCCCATTTTTCCAACCATTTCAAGGCGTGGGGATGGGGAATAATTCCATTGGAAGCGAAACCCATCCACCAATTCACCGCACCGCCAAGGGTATTGCCCACGGTAGCAACGAGGAGGATGAGCCAAAACCGATCCGGTTGCCATTGAATCATCCCATACACAATGGGTTCAGAACCAAGCGGTACCAAGGTAGCGGAAATAAACGATACCAAAAACACCGTTCCCAAGCTGAATTGGGGCAGTGCAAAAAGGGTTAATAAAGAATCAATCCAAGAGGGCATAAGGGTATTATCGGGGAGCGATTTTTTTGTTCCTTTTTTCCATTTTTTGTTCTTTTTTGGAGTACACCAATGAAACACAAGTTTTTGGGTTTGTTTTTATCGGGTAAAGCAGCCGTACTGCCGACCTTTATGTCGCAAGCACAAGCGGCAATCGTTCCTACTTTTGAGCAAGCAATTACCTCTGTATTGACGCAAATCGAAGTGCCCACCGCCACGGTAACGGAAAACAAAGCCGTTCGTTTGGATAGCTTGGGCACGGCGACCACCCCCGGACAAGCGTATTTATGTACCAATTCTGGCGTGTTGGCAGATAAGCTCTCACTGGTGATTACCGGTCTGAAAAAAGCCGATACCGTATTTGTACTTGCTTCCAGCGTGGCTGGTACAGCAATCGATGCACAGTTTGATTCACGTATCAAATTGAGTCTGCAAAATGCGCAAATCATTATGTTCAGCGGTATTGATGGACCAGCCAATGGCACGCTCACCCTTTCTACCTCCATTGAGTTGAATACCCTGCAAGCCAAAGGCATCGTTTTTGCTACGGGTAGCAACAAGCTCTACCTCCAAACCGTGGTAGTTCCACCAGACGGTATTGCAGGCGGCAGCATTGTATGGAGCAAATTGCGCTACTCAGAATTGGATACTCTGGTCGTGGATCGTTGTGCAACAGGCACTTATGGAACTGCGTACTAATCCTCCTCCGCAGGAAATACCCGAACTGCTGTACTACACCGGTCACCACGCGGTGGTACGGCGTTTGGAAGAAAAAGATATTCGCCGTGCCTTTGCCATGCCGCAGTATCTGCACATGCTGCAAGTCTGTCGGCCTTCCATAGGGTTGACGGCGGCATCGGTGGACGATTATTTGGCGCGGTTGCGCTTTTTTCGTTCTTTGGGGCAAGATTATGAATTGGAGATGACTGTGAGCCGCAAGCAGCCCGATGGCACGGAAGAACGTCTGGGCTACCTCATCGCTTCCGGTTACGACACCGTAAACCAGAAGGTGGAACTGGCAGCTGGTTTCTATCGCGGGCAAGGAACACGGGCGGCGGTTGAAGCGATGGTATGGGTCGTCCATTCGTGTTTTCAGGACTTGAAGCTGTGCAAGCTGATTTTTTATGTTGTTCCATCGCAAACCGCTTCTCTGCGGTTGATGGAGCGGTTAGGACTCACCCCCGAAGCCCATCTGCGCGATGAAATTCGTTTACCCGACGGTAGCCGTACCGATTTGTTGCGCTTTGTCCTGTTTGAACCCCAATGGCGTGCAGCCCAATCGCGTTGGGCGGTTTTGCGCAATCTTCTGATTTAGAAAGTTTTTTCATGCGTTTCTTGGTTCTAGCTCCCCACCCCGACGACGATATTTTGGGCTGCGGGGGGTGGATGCACCGCCTCCAAACCGAGGGGCGCAACCGTATCAAGGTGGTGTTTATCACCTCCGGCAATATGGGCGGTAATCCCACGCAGCGGGAGCAAGAAGCCCGTGCTGGATTGGAAATTCTGGGCGTTTCCGATTGCGATTTTTGGCGTTACCCCGATGGAAAATTACCCGAAAATGCGGCACTGGGCGAACGCATTGCCAAGCTGGTACGCGATTGGCGACCCGATTCGATTGCTTTGCCCTCGCCTTTTGAAATCCATCCAGACCACCGCCGATTGACGCGCGTCACCCTGCACCATTTAACCCAGCAATGGCGTGGTGATTTGCTGTTTTACGAAACGGTTCATCCCATGACGCAGCCGAATCACTGGGTTCCCATTGATTTGGACGTGAAGCTACGTGCCTTGAATCACCACGCCAGTCAACTGCGGCAATACGATTACGTGCGCAATACCACTGCATTGGCGCATCTACGTGGTATTGCATTGGGCGTTCCCGCCGCAGAGGGGTTTTTGGCGTTTTACTGGGATGGTTCGGCGCAGAATTTTTTTAATGATAGGCCACTGGTTTCCGTCATCATCCGCAGCAACGATGTGGACTTTTTGGCGATTGCGATTGCATCGTTGGAAGCACAAATTTACGACCCGATAGAAGCCATCATTGTGTGGCACGGAGCCATTGAACAACCCATTCCTGAATTAAAAACGTGGCTACGGCATCAAGTCGTGCGCGGTGCGGGCGGGCGTTCGGCCAATCTCAACAAAGGGTTGGAAATGGTGCAAGGGCGTTATTTGGTTTTTCTAGACCAAGATGATGTGCTGCTGCCCGAACACATCGCCACGCTGGTCGCGGAAATGGATGCACCTTCCGCGCCCGATTTGGTGCATGCCCGCTACCAAATCAATCTCTGCGAACGTATTGGCAACACCGTCCAAGTGCGCAGCAAAGGCAAGCCTGAGGGTAAAAATCGCCCCGTCCATTCCCTGCTCATCGAAAACCACATCCCCATTCACAGCTACCTTGTAGATAGCAAAACGGCGCGTTCTCTGCGCTTCGATGAAGCGCTGGATGCGTATGAGGATTGGGATTTTTTGATTCGCTTTGCTCTGTCGGGTGCGCGGCTGCATTTTTGCGATGAAGTGTTGTGCGAGTACCGGATTTATCCCGAATCGGAAGCCGAAATCGATTTAGCCACCTACCACGCGCGTAAAGGTTTTGTGGCGCAAGCGCAGCGGGTGCAAGCCAAATTGGCGACGACCTTGGTGACCCAAGCGCATGAGCCGTTGCGTAGTACGGCTTTTCGTTTACAGCACCAGTATGACCGCCAGCAAGAAAAAATTGCCGATTTATACCACCAAGTTGACACGCTGACCCGCGAATTGACCGCGCAAAAAAGCATTACCGAGCAACTCACGCACGAACAAAAATTGCACCAAGCCGCTTTGAACGGCGTGCATTTTGATGTGGTCATCCCCGTTTACAACACCATCCCTGAATTTTTCGATGCCTGCATTGCGTCGATTCAAAACCAGCTTTATCCGCATTGGACGCTCTGGTTGATTGACGACGGCAGCAGCGATGCCACCGTGTTGCAACGCCTCACCGACTGCGCCCAGCATCCGCATATTCACGTTCACCATTGCACCCAAAACGGTGGCATCGTGACGGCAACGAATATCGGTGTCGCCTTGGGAAATGCGTCATGGCTGGTGTTTGTGGATCACGATGATGTGCTGCATCCGCACGCGCTATCGGAATTGGCGATGGTGATTCAAACCCATGTCCATTCGCATCAAAATTTGGATTTGATTTACACCGATAGCCGCACCATCGACCGCACCGGCGCACCGCTCACCACGCTGCACAAGCCCGATTGGTCACCGGAAACGCTATGGCATTTCAACTACATCAACCACTTATGCGCTATCCGGCGGACAGCATGGAATGCAGTGGGTGGATTGCGCCCCGAAGCCAACGGTTCGCAGGATTGGGATGTGGTGCTGCGGGTAGCACACCGTTCAGGTGACAACGTAGCGCATATCCCCCGCGTGCTGTACGACTGGCGTGTGAGCGAGCATTCGGTGTCGTACCGCTCCAGCGTCAAACCCTATGCCATGACCGCTGCTGTGCGTGTCGTGCAGCCTTTGCTGGAACAAGCACTGGGCGTGCCGCTCCACACCGAACCATCACCCGAACGCGCCGGCTTGCTGCATACGTGGAAAGTGCCGCCCCAGCCGCTCACGGTTGTGATTCCGACACACGATAACGCCGAAGATTTAGCCCCCTTATTGCGTTTCTTGCATGGTTTGCCGCGTAATGATGTATTCATCACGTTAGTTGCCAACAATGTGCGCCCGTCCCGCAACCCAGTGATGCTGGAATTGTTAGCGCACTGGGAGACGATGCCGCGCGTGCGGGTGCTGCACCACGATAGGCCATTTAATTGGTCGGAGCTGAATAATCTGGCGTGCCAAACGGGAATCCATCCGGTCGATACGCCGCAGATTTTGTTTTTGAATGACGACATCGAATTGCTATCGCCCGACACCATCAACCGACTGCAAGCGCATTTGGCATTCGATGAAAAAATCGGTGCAGTCGGAGCCTTGTTGAATTACCCTGAATCGGAAGGCGGGGGCATCCAGCACGATGGTGTACTTACCGGTTTTGAATGGGTTGCCCGCAATATCGCCCATGTCGATGATTGCTCGGCGATTCGGATTCCACGCAACGTGGCAGCGGTAACGGGTGCGTGCCTGCTGACGCGCCGCGATGCGTGGCAAGCCGTGGGCGGCTTTGAAACCGCATTGGCGGTATCGTTTAACGATGTTGATTACTGCCTAAAATTGCGCGAACACGGCTGGCGCATTGTGCAGGCAAGTGATGTGGTCGCCATTCATCGGGAATCTCGCACACGGGGTGAACTGGATTCTGAAGCCAAGCGCAACCAAATCACCACTGAAATGAAATGGATGCAAAACCGCTGGGGTGATGCCCTCACCGACCGTTGCTCTGCCCGCGAAACAGATCGCTATCGGGGCAGCCTCATCATGCACGTTGGGGAATAAAATAGTCCCTTGTAAAATATAATAAGAATTATATCTTATCGTCGAAGAACAAGATGGAAATAAGGGTAGTTTGCATTTTGAATGTCCATAGAAATAACAGATAAATTTCCATTCAAGTCTATCCGTGAGCGTTCACTACCTGTAGTTTTTAAAGCACCTCGTGCATCATAAGCCTTGATTACTTTATTAACAATCGCTGTGTTAGATGTATCTTGTTCTATCACCATTGTCATTTGTGAGTAACCAGTTTTGTATTTGAGTGTGTTATCACTAAAATCATTCATGATTCCGACATTAATTACATCGCCAACTCGAACGTTTGCTGGAATATTAGGTATATTCTCGAAAATACTTATTTCACCTGTGGCTGCATCTTTTTGTCCTAAACTATTATAGTTGGTATCATAATAATACTGATTGGTTTGTGAAAATATGGATGGGTTACAATTTGTAAAAGACATAGTGAGTAAAAAAGTTGTAGTGAGAGCAGATTGATTCATAAATGTACTGCTAGTTGGCTGCCCCCTATTGAAAGTTCCTGATCCTGAACAATTTCCATTTGTTGTTGCAGTTGCTGCTGTACTATTTGCAGTCATCGTAAATGATATTCCCGATACAACGTTGGCTGTAATCCCTTTTTTCAATGGAAAAGTAAGTGTGGTATTTACATTATTTCCATTATTCGTTGTTGGTGTACTACTGCTACCTCCACCGCCGCAACCACAAATGGAGAGGGTGCTGAGGAGCAAAGTTGTTAAAAGTCGCATATCGTGTCTCCTTTAGAAAAGGAAGATATTAACCGATATGTGAAGCAAACTCCGTGGATGGAAACATCTCAAATAGACATCCTTGAGGGGTGTCTGCGAAACCCTCCTTTCCTACTCAATTACCTGATCCTGCTAATGTGCGGGAGGTGTTGGCGTATCAAATTCGAGTACGACGCGTCACTCTAGGATGGTCACAGGAACGGCTTGCCTTGGAATGCGGCTTGGATCGCACCTACGTTTCAGCAGTAGAGCGTAGCCGCTGGAATATCTCTCTTTCCAACATGGAAAAGATTGCTGCATCATTGGATACGCCTGTTTGGAGTCTGCTTAAACCACCCGAATAGGACTTTAATTTCGCTATTAGGTAAACAATTTTGAGTTCTTGGCTGCACAAGTTTTAGGCAGTTAAAATGGCAATCCCATGCAAATCGGCTCCCATGTTTTACCCAATACCCTGTTCGTTGCTCCTATGGCGGGAGTGACAGATCGACCTTTTCGTATGCTGTGCAAACGGCTGGGCGCGGGTTATGCCGTCAGTGAGATGGTGACTTCACGCCCCGATTTGCGCAACTCGCCCAAAACCACGCGCCGCACCAACCACGAAGGCGAAAGCGGTGTTATCGCCGTGCAAATCGCCGGAACCGAAGCGCCCATGATGGCGGATGCCGCTCGCTACAACATTGACCACGGCGCACAAATTATCGACATCAACATGGGTTGCCCCGCCAAAAAAGTGTGCAACAAATGGGCGGGTTCGGCGTTGATGCAAGATGAAAAACTCGCTTTGTCGATTGTCGAAACGGTGGTCGCAGCGTGTGCGCCGTACAACGTCCCCGTTACCGTGAAAATGCGCACGGGTTGGAGCCAAGACCACAAAAACGCCGAAGCGTTGGCGCGGCAGTTTGAAGCGGCGGGCGTGCAGATGCTCACCGTTCATGGACGCACGCGCGAGCAAGGCTACAAAGGCGAGGCCGAATACGACACCATCGCCGCCGTAAAAACCGCTGTGCGGATTCCCGTCGTGGCGAATGGCGACATCACCACCCCCGAAAAAGCCCGTTTTGTTTTGCAAACGACCGGAGCCGATGCCATCATGATTGGTCGCGCGGCGCAGGGTAAACCGTGGATTTTTAGAGAAATCCACCATTTTTTGGCAACAGGCAAACACCTTGCCGCGCCTTTGATGTCCGAAATGCGGGAATTATTGGTTTCCCATTTGCACGACCATTACCGCTTGTATGGCGAAATCGTAGGCGTGTTGTCGGCACGCAAACACATTGGCTGGTACGTGCGCACCATGGAAGGCGGCGAGGATTTTCGCGCCCAGATGAATACGCTCGATAGCAGCGCCGCCCAAATCGCAGCAGTAGAAGATTTTTTTAACCAAAAAACGTATGACGTATGAATAACGTATGAGTAATCAGCCCATTGAAGATTGCGTCCGCCACAATCTGGAAAACTATTTTGACGATATAGACGGACTCGAACCCAGCGGAATGCACCATATGCTGATTCGCTCGGTCGAAAAACCCCTGCTGCAACTGGTCATGGAGCGAACCGGCAACAACCAATCCAAAGCCGCGCAATGGTTAGGATTGAATCGCAATACCTTGCACAAAAAATTACTTGAACACCAGTTAATTAACCAAAGGAACCCATGAACGCACTCACTGCACTGATTTCTGTATCCGATAAAACCGGAATTGTGGAACTCGCCCAAGCCCTGCACGCGCAAGGTATCAAACTGCTGTCCACTGGCGGAACCGCCAAATTGCTCGCCGATAACGGTCTGCCCGTGACCGAAGTCGCCGAGATGACCGGATTTCCTGAAATGCTCGACGGTCGCGTCAAAACCCTGCACCCCCGCGTTCACGGCGGTTTGCTGGCGCGCCGCGATTTTCCGGCGCACATGGCGGCGTTGGCAGAGCACCAAATCAACACCATCGATGTGCTGGTCGTGAATCTGTATCCGTTTGAAGCCACCGTCGCCAAAGCCGGTTGCACGCTGGAAGACGCGATTGAAAACATCGACATCGGCGGCCCCGCGATGGTGCGCAGCGCGGCGAAAAACTGGAAAGATGTCGCCGTATTGACCGACGCATCCCAATACGCCACCGTGATTGCCGAATTGCAAGCCCACGGCAAAGTCAGCGATAAAACCAAATTCGCCTTGAGCGTTGCCGCCTTCAACCGCATCAGCCAATACGATGGCGCGATTAGCGATTATTTATCTGCTATTGATTTTGAAGCTAGCTCTGCAAGCCCAGTAAGCGCTGCACCCGTTTTGGCACTTTTTCCTTCTCAAACGAACGGTCGTTTTATCAAGGTTCAGGATTTGCGCTACGGCGAAAATTCGCACCAACAAGCGGCGCTGTACCGTGATTTGATTCCAGCGGCGGGTTCGCTCGTCACCGCGAAACAGTTGCAAGGCAAGGAATTGAGCTACAACAACATCGCCGATGCCGATGCCGCGTGGGAATGCGTGAAGAGCTTCAACACGCCCGCCTGTGTGATCGTCAAGCACGCCAACCCCTGCGGCGTAGCATTGGGCGCGGATGCGTTGGAAGCGTATAGCAAAGCCTTTCAAACCGATCCAACCAGCGCGTTTGGCGGCATCATCGCCCTGAACTGCCCGCTGGATGAGCGTGCAGCGCACCAAATATCGAAGCAGTTCGTCGAAGTGTTGATGGCTCCCGCGTTCACGCCCGAAGCGCTGGCGGTATTCAAATCCAAAGTGAATGTGCGGATTTTGCAGTTGGAGGTTTCCACGAATCGCAACGCCACGGACATGAAACGCATCGGGGGCGGAATTTTGATGCAAACCGCCGATAACCACGAATTGCAGTTGAGCGATTTGAAAGTCGTCACCGCCAAGCAACCCACCGCCGACGAATTGAACGATTTGCTGTTCGCGTGGAACGTGGCGAAATTCGTGAAATCCAACGCCATCGTGTTCTGCAAAGGCGGCATGACGATGGGCGTGGGGGCGGGTCAGATGAGCCGTTTGGATTCGGCACGCATTGCCAGCATCAAAGCGGGTCACGCGAATTTGTCGCTGGCGGGTACAGTTGTAGCGAGCGATGCGTTCTTCCCGTTCCGCGATGGTTTGGATGTGGTGGTCGATGCGGGCGCAACCTGCATTATTCAACCCGGTGGTTCGATGCGCGATGATGAAGTGATTGCCGCCGCCAATGAGCGTGGTGTAGCGATGGTGTTCAGCGGCGTGCGCCATTTCCGCCACTAAACGAATCGTATAGACAAAAAAATACCTCCGTAAGGAGGTATTCTGAATTTGGAGATTTTTGGAGCGGGAAAAGAGTCTCGAACTCTCGACCTCAACCTTGGCAAGGTTGCGCTCTACCAACTGAGCTATTCCCGCATATCATGCGATGTGACAAATTCTAGCAGATAAATATGTCCAATATCTCCAACACATCCAATTTCATGCCAGTTCATGGCAATTTTACCAAAGTTACGTTATTTACCGACACCGATGGACGCGCCCGCTTTCGGGAAGACGTGGTTTCCCTAGAAGAAGGCACGCCCCAAGCGCGGCTATCGGCAGTTTTTCCATCGGGCGGCTACCAGTTGCGCACCAGTCCGGTCGGCTTTCGCAGTGAATTCCATTGCACCGGAGCACCACAGTGGTGTTTTATTTTGGCGGGCATCATGGAAATCGGCTTGCAAGATGGAAGTTCGCGCTGTTTTCATGCGGGGGAACACTTTTACAGCGCCGATGTGCTTCCCACCGGATCGGCCTTCGACCGCACTATTCACGGGCATTGGAGCCGTCAAGTGGGCGATGTGCCGCTGGTTACGTTGTTTGTGCGGGAATCTTGATTCTCTTTGCCCTTTGCCCTTTGCCCTTTGCTGTCAATTTACGCTTCAGCATCATCGCTGATTGCCTACAGACCAATAAGAATAAATCGGAGATTCACGAAAGTTTCATGTAGATTGAGCAAGATGGTGGTGGTTTATTCAATTTTTCAATTTCTTCGGAGACTTTTGTATGTCCGCTTCCAATCACTTTAACGATGAAAACAGCAATACATCGAATAACCCCACATTCGATGCGATTTTGCAAGCCCGTTTGGATCGCCGTGGCGTATTGCGCACGGGCATAGTCAGCATGGTGGGTAGCACCACTTTGGGTATTGCAGCCTGTGGTGGTGGTTCTAGCAACGCGGCAGCCGCTAATGTGCCCTTGGGTTTTACGGCAGTATCCAAATCTTTGGCAGACAAAGTGACGGTGCCAGCGGGTTACAGTGCGGAGGTGGTGATTGCATTGGGCGACCCTTTAACCGCTAGCACTCCCGATTACAAAAATGATGGAACCGATACAAATTTTGCCAATCGTTCCGGTGACCACCATGATGGTATGGAGTGGTTTGGATTGGATGGCAATGAGCGTGGTTTGCTCGCTATCAACCACGAAGCCACGACCGACAGCGGTACGGGCAATGCCCCTTCGTATTTTTTGCACGCCAACGGTGGCACAACCGGTATGGTTCGACCCGCTAGCGAAGTGGATAAAGAAATCGACATTCATGGCGTATCGGTGGTTGAGGTGAAAAAAAGCGGACGCAAGTGGTCTTATGTCAAAGATTCCCCATTCAATTACCGCGTTACGCCCGTTACTGAAGTCACCTTATCCGGCCCCGTGGCGGGCAATGCTTTGGTAAAAACCAAATACGCGGTAGAGGGTCGCAAAACACGCGGCACAATCAACAACTGCGGAACTGGACGGACTCCTTGGGGTTCTTTTTTAACCGGAGAAGAAAACTGGGTTGGGTACTTTGCCCGCAACAGTACCGATGATGCCGCCCGTGCGGATAAGAGTGTCACCGCCTTGAAGCGTTATGGTAGCAACCAAGGTGCCAAATCACGCCACGGTTGGGAAACAGCGGTGACAGATGCCGCCGTCATTGCCGCTACCGCTACCGACAAATATGCCCGTTTCAACGCCAGCAAAACTGGTTCCAGCACCGATGGAAGCGATGACTATCGCAACGAATTGAATGGTCAAGGGTACATTGTAGAAATGGATGTGTACAACAAATCCGTCACCCCTAAAAAGCGCACGGCATTGGGTCGTTTTGCCCATGAAAGTGCGGTTTTCAGCATTCCCCAAATCGGCAAACCCTTGGCGGTTTACATGGGCGACGATGCGCGTGGTGAATACATCTACAAATTCGTTTCAGCCGCAAATTGGACAGAAAGCGATAAAAACCCTGTCAGTCGCATCACCACAGGCGATAAATTTTTAGATGCTGGCAAATTGCTGGTGGCAAAATTTGATAGCACGGGTGCAGGTACTTGGGTGGAATTGAGCATCAGCAACCCATTGATTTCTGGTTACAGCGGCTACGCATTTACCGATCAAGCCGATGTATTGGTGAATGCGCGTTTGGCTGCCGATGCCGTTGGTGCAACCAAAATGGATCGTCCAGAATGGTGTACGGTAAACCCCAGCAATGGCGAGGTGTATTACACCTTGACCAACAATTCCAAGCGCAAACTAGAACCCGCCAGCGGTGAATGGGCAGTCGACAGTGGCAATCCACGCACCTACAGCGATACCAAGGGCAACACCACCAGCAAAGGGAATGTGAATGGTCATATTTTGCGTTTGAAAGAAGCTGCCAATGCCGCCGATGCCACCCGCTTCACTTGGGATATTTATTTGTTTGGTGCGCAAAGTGATGCTGCTGCGGGTAGCATCAATTTGTCAAACTTAACCAGCGACCAAGATTTTTCCAGCCCCGATGGTTTGGCATTTAGCCCTGCAACAGGTATTTTGTGGATACAAACCGATGATGGTGCTTATACCGATGTAAGCAACTGCATGATGTTGGCGGCGCTACCCGGGCAAGTGGGCGATGGCAGCAAGAAAACATTGGAATACACCAAAGAATCCGATAAAACCAAGGTGATGGTGGATACCTATGTCGGGAAAATCCCTACTAGCAGCACACTGAAGCGTTTTTTGGTGGGGGCGGTGGATTGTGAAATTACTGGCATTACCGAAACCCCCGATGGAAAAACGCTGTTTGTGAACATCCAACACCCCGGTGAAAACACCCTCACTACCGATATAGCCAACCCCAGCAAATACACCAGCCAGTGGCCGAGCAATGCGGGTTATGGTGCAGGTAAGCGTCCACGTTCTGCGACGATTGCCATCACCAAAAATGATGACGGAAAAATTGGTTATTAACCAGTATTAACCAGTATTAACCAGAAACCAGAGTTCCACTGGGGCATCGAAACCCTATCGCCCTATCGCATTACCCCGCTGGCCACACGCCCTGATCTTCGCAGTCTTCGACGTAGATTTTGTTCTCACGGGCATTGTTAGGAATGTAAACCTGAATATCGCCCGTGGCAGGATAGGTTTCGTTCTCCGAGCAAGTCACGCTTTGTGTCGTTCCTAAAACCAGTTCGGTATGGGGTTTGATTTTGCAGACGACAAGGCGATCAATCTGGCTCCATTCCTTGCAAATAGCGTTTTGGGCGCGGTACGATTCACGCGTTCCGCTGGGGCGATTCATCGACCACCATGCGCCCTGCGCTGTCCAAGGGCGGCTGGAATCGTACAAACGGTAAACCGTGACCGGTTCGACCGCCACAAACGCTTGCGCCGCACACACGCCGCCTTTGCCGGGTAGCCCTTTGGCTTGCTGTAGGAGCTTGTCGCCGGAATCCGCCCGCAATCCCGCAACCGAGGAATGGACAGTCCCCACACAGTAATCAGCCTGCTGCACACCGACATGGCTACACGCGGTGAGGAGGACAAGGGGAACGAAATAAAGTGCTTTTTTCAATTTCATCAACATAGGTGATTTCCTTTCTCGTTAAAAACTACTTCCCACCACTTCCCCCCGCAACGTAAACGTTCGCGTTTCGGTGATGCGCACATCCACCATGTGCCCGACTAGGCGTTCAGGGGCAGAAAAATTCACCACGCGATTGCATTCGGTGCGTCCCATCAATTCGCCAGCATCGCGTTTGGATGTACCTTCCACCAACAAGCGTTGTATCGTGCCGACCCGCTCTTGGCTGATGCGTTGCAGATGGGTGTTGATATTGGTTTGCACTTCTTGCAAGCGGCGTAGTTTCACGGTGTGCGGGGTGTCGTCGTGGAGATTCGCGGCGGGTGTTCCGGGGCGGGGGCTGAAAATAAAACTGAACGAATTATCAAAACCAATATCGTCCATCAAGCGCATGAGTTTGCTATGGTCTTCCTCGGTTTCGCCCGGAAAGCCGACAATGAAATCGCTGCTCATCGCCATATCGGGGCGAATCGCGCGGAGTTTGCGCACCGTGCTTTTGTATTCCATCGCCGTGTAGCCGCGTTTCATCGCCATGAGGATTTTGTCGCTGCCGTGCTGCACGGGCAGGTGCAAATGGTTGACCAGTTTGGGGATTTTGTCGTAAGCCGCAATCAGCGAAGGCGTGAATTCATTGGGATGGCTGGTGGTGAAACGCAGGCGCTCAATCCCCGGAATATCCGCCACGTATTCGAGCAGTGTGGCAAAGTCGGCGACCTCGGCGGTATCGCCCATCGTGCCGCGCCATGCGTTCACGTTTTGCCCGAGTAGGGTGATTTCTTTCACGCCTTGGTCGGCAAGTCCAGCCACTTCAACCAGCACATCATCAAACGGGCGGTTGATTTCCGTCCCGCGCGTGTAGGGCACAACGCAGTAGCTGCAATACTTGTTGCAGCCTTCCATAATGCTCACAAACGCCGATGCGCCTTGCACTTTGGCGGGTGGGAGATGGTCGAATTTCTCGATTTCAGGAAAGCTAATATCCACCTGCGGGCGATTTTGCGCTTTGCGAGCCGCCAGCATTTCGGGCAAGCGGTGCAGGGTTTGCGGCCCAAACACGACATCGACATAGGGGGCGCGTTTGATGATTTCCGCCCCTTCTTGGCTTGCTACGCAGCCGCCCACGCCGATTTGTACGCCTTTGGCTTTCAGGTGCTTGATACGTCCCAAATCGGAAAACACTTTTTCTTGCGCTTTTTCGCGCACCGAGCAGGTGTTGAAAAGAATTAAATCCGCTTCCTCCACGTTATCGGTGGGTTCGTAGCCTTGGGCAGCGCCCAATACATCCGCCATTTTGTCCGAGTCGTACTCGTTCATCTGGCAGCCGAAGGTTTTAATAAATACTTTTTTGGTCATTTTACTTATGAATTACACTCTACATCAAATCCGATGATATTGCGATTATTTTTGCTAAATTCTACACCGATTAAATAAATCGGTTCATTACGGGCTTTGTATTTATCGGCGTAATTCCTATCTTTTATTTGTTGCAAGGCTTTGCCGCTGGGCGTGAGTTCTTCGACTTTGAATTCAAAAATATACACGTTGTGATTGAATAATACCGTCATATCAATGCGACCGTGGTTGGTGGTATCTTCCACACGCACTTCCATACCCAATGCAGTAAAATGGCTATAGAAGATGCTGGCATAATAGCCTTCATATTGGGCTATCGGGTTATTGGTATACCAATTATACGGAATGCTAGAAAAGAATTGGTGAAATACTTTTTTGAGCTTCTCAAAATCGTTTTCAAGCAGTGCCATATAAAGATGCGAACCATTGATGCCAAATGTCCTCGCATCACCCATCAAGCGCTGTACCAGCAAACGGTTCATGCTGGCTTTTACTTCCATATTCGGGAAGCGTAACGTATATTGTTTATAACCCGGTAATACCATTTCCGATTCAATGGTAAGATAACCCGCTTGAAACATCAAGCCTTCCCGCATTTCAGTGGCTACTTCACGGTTGGTGATATTATCTAAAATCGGTTTGTCGTATTCATCTACCAATACAACTACACGTTCACCGTATTTTTTATGGGATTCTCGAATCATTTGACTCAAGTAACCGGCATAACTTTCATGGGTACACGCTACACCGAGGCGAATTTTATTGTCATCCAATATCTCGCCAATGCGTTGTCGAAGTTCTTCTTGGGTTTTTAGAACGCCATCGCTAAAACTAATATAAATGATGGGATGTTTTTTACTCCAATCCCATCGGTTTTCTGCTTGCAAGCCTTCAAATAAAAGTTGATTGCCTTCAAATAATTCTTTGAGGGTGTCGATAAAAAGGCTTTTACCAAAACGGCGAGGGCGGCTTAAAAAGTAATATTGACCGCGTTCTACCAAATCGACTGCGATGCCAGATTTATCGGCATAGTAGCAATTTTCGTTGCGCAATTTGGCAAAAGTTTGAATCCCAATCGGGAGCTTTTTACGGCTTGTCGCCATTTTTATACCACCACCCACGCAACGCGGCTGGATTCATTGCCGACGTGATCCACGGCTGCCGCTGCTACGGCGGTAAGCTGGTCTAGGTTCACAATCAGGCGCGAATTACGGTGGATTTCGGCATACCACTGGTTACCGTAGCGCAGCCACAGCACCCAAAGCGCCACGGGTTTGCTACCCGATGCAGGCAACAACCGAATTTTGAGTTGGTTGGGGTTTTCTTCTACCACTTCTAGTTGCGGTGGAGGGGGCGCATCTTTCTCCAACCAAGGTGTGGCTGGAACCAGCGCGGGGTAGGTGTACACACGGCTTTTGAGCGCATCGAACAATCCTTGTCGGTTTTGGGATAAAGCAACCATGCTGAAATGCACATGGCCCGTTCCGGGGGCGCGTTGCCGCACGGTGGTGATTTGGGACACGATTTCCTGCGCCGGCCAGTTCGGAACGCTGCTGGTATAAAGTCCCGCCCAAATATGGCGCTTTTGGGGGTTTTGCTGATGCCAATAATCCAGCAGCGTGGCAAATGCCTGCTCACGCTTGTTGATTGGCCAGTAAAGCTGCGGAACCAAATAATCCAACCAACCTTGTTGTAACCAGCGTTCTACATTGGCATAGAGTTTGTGGAATTGGCTCAAACCCTGAATCCCCGGTGGACGCAGTTCGGGTCGTCCAATACCAAAAGGGCTAATACCAAAGCGCACCCACGGTTTGATTTGGTGGATTTCACGGTGCAGGCGTTCTACCATCGTATCGACATTGTTTCTCCGCCAATCATTCCGACCCAACATACCGCCATTGGTGCTGTAGCGGTGCCATGCGGGGGTATCGGGAAAATCCTGTTCCAATTTGGGGTTGCTCGGGTTTGGAACCGGATAGGGATAAAAATAATCGTCGATGTGTATGCCGTCAATATCGTAGCGGCGCACCACATCGGTAAACACGGCCAGCGTGTGGTCGGCGGCTCCGCGCTCGCCCGGATCAATCCACAACTGTTTGCCGTAGGGTTTCACCCATTCGGGGTGGCTGCGGCTGAGGTGGTTCGGTGCAGCACCTTTGCCATCGGTTTGGCGGGCGCGGAAGGGATTGAACCATGCGTGCAATTCCAAGCCGCGCGTGTGGGCTTCTTGAATCCACATCGCCAGCGGGTCATAGAACGGTTCGGGCGGTTTGCCTTGCGTTCCGGTGAGGTATTCGCTCCACGGTTCGAGTTCGGAGGCATAGAACGCATCGGCTGCCGTGCGCACCTGAAAAATCACCGCGTTGAATCGCAAAGCGACGCAGCGATCCAAAATCACCCGCATTTCTGCTTGCTGTTGTTCGGTACTGAGACCTTTGCGGCTGGGCCAGTCGATATTAGCGACCGTCGCAATCCATGCCGCGCGAAACTCACGGGCTATGGGCGGTGCTTGGCGGGCGGCTTCTGCATCTTCTTTTAATCGGGAGCCAATCATCGCTCCCGAAGGCTTGAAAATATTCGTAGTAGTAGAGCAGCTTGCCAACAAGGTACTGGCTGCCACACCAGTCTGTGCAAGCCAGTAGCGGCGGGATAAATGTGTCATGGCGTGATGATACTCACCCCATCAATCCCACAACCCCGGCAAAACTAAAAAATGCGGTGGCGGTCGAAATCAAAATAATGCGGGCGATGCGTCCGTTATCTGCACCAAAACGTTCGGCGAGGAGCGACACATTGCTCGCACTCGGTAACGCCGCCGTCAGCACCAACACCTTGAGCGTGAAAACATCCAACGGCACACCCATGCGTATCGCCGCCATGCCAGCGCACCACACCAGCAGCGGATGCAAAAAAAGTTTAATCGCGGCTACGGGTATAACTTCTATCCAAATTGCCATCCAATGCCCACTGCCTTGGCTCGCCGTATGGGGGGTAGGACGCGCCAGTACCGCCCCAATCGTAAACAGCGCCACGGGTGAGGCGGCATCCGCCATTAAACCAATCGTTTTCACGAGCGGTTGCGGCAAGGCAAGCTGAAACGCCGTCACCGCCGCGCCGCCAAAAATCGCCCACGGCAGCGGATTTGCCAACACACCGCGCAAGGCATTTTTTGCCGCGTGCAATGCCGAAGCTGCGGAATGCCCGTCCAAGCGCGAGAGGGCAATGCACAGCGAAGTCGTGATCACCATATCCACCATGATGGTGACCATCACCGTGCCAGCAGCTTGTTGCCCTACCAGCGCCACCATCAAAGGGATGCCCATAAAGCCGGAATTCGGAAACGCACCGACCAGCGCACCGAACGAGGCATCGTTCCAACCAATTCGCCCCCGCCGCGTGAGCGCAATCACCAGCGCCACAATCACCATGCCGCACAGAGCGTAGGTGATGGCAACATTCGGATCAAACAACTGCGCCAGCGGCGTATTCGCACCAAAGCGAAACAACATACACGGCAGCGCGAAGAACAGCACAAAGGCATTCATCCCGCCAATCGCTGCCAAGGGAAAAAAACCGCGCCGTGCCGCTACAAAGCCACCGAGCACAAGGGCGAAAAAAGGAAATGTTGTGGAAAGAATCGCAAGCATCGGTTTTTATTGCTATGTTTAAAATAGCACGTTATGCAGATGCAGCGTGCGCTAGCGCCTTATTTTAATAATTTTCTTAATAATTTTCTCGGCGATCAATGAGCGTGCTTTTGTATAACCCGAAATTCACCAAACCTGTGGTGCTGGGGAGATTCAACCTGTCCAATGCACATCCCGATAGGCATTCGCTACCCAGTACAAACACCAGCACAAAATTCACCCCGAACCCTAGCAAAACGCGCCAAAATTGAACAAACTGCACGATGGTCTCCCCCCTTTGATTGGCACTTATGACACACGCAACTTCCAACCCCAACTCCACCGCCATCGCTTTGGATGACAAATACACGCTGGAAAAAGGCACGGTCTTTATGAGTGGGGTGCAAGCGCTGGTGCGTTTGCCCATGCTACAGCGGGTGCGCGATCAACGTTTAAGTAAATGTACGGGGGGATTCATTAGCGGCTATAGAGGATCACCCCTTGGAAGCTACGACCAACTGTTACAAAAAGCCGAAAAATACCTGCAAGCCCACCACATCGTTTTCTGCCCCGCCGTGAACGAAGAACTCGCCGCCACCGCCCTCTGGGGTACGCAGCAGCTCGGTTTTGCGCCACCCGATACGAATACCTACGACGGCGTTTTTGGTATTTGGTACGGCAAAGGCCCCGGTGTGGATCGTTGCTCGGACGTTTTCAAGCACGCCAACATGGCAGGAACAACCCCGTGGGGCGGCGTGATTGCGGTGGCGGGCGATGACCATATCGCTAAAAGTTCCACCGCTGCGCACCAAAGCGACCCGATTTTTATGGCGTGCGGATTTCCGGTATTCTTCCCCGCCTCGGTGCAAGAGATTTTGGATTTGGGCTTGCACGCCTTCGCCCTTAGCCGCTTTGCAGGCGTGTGGGTGGGCATGAAAACGATTCAGGAGATTGTCGAATCCAGCGCCAGCGTAGTGGTCGATCCCGACCGCGTACACATCAACCTTCCCACGGATTTCACCCCGCCCGCCGATGGCTTGCACATTCGCTGGCCGGATACGGCATTGGTGCAAGAAGAACGGCTGCTCACGCAAAAATGGCCGGCGGTGTTGGCGTATTTGCGGGCGAATCGGCTCAATTACAACGTGATTTCCACCCCGCACGACCGCTTCGGCATCATCGCCAGCGGCAAAGCGTATAACGATACGCGGCAAGCGCTGCTCGATTATGGGCTGGACGATGCGGCGTGCAATCGCCTCGGCATTCGGCTGCACAAAGTGAGTGTGGTGTGGCCTTTGGAAGAGCTGGACATCCGCGACTTTGCCACCGGCTTGGAGCATATTTTGGTGGTGGAAGAAAAGCGTTCGATTATCGAATCCCAGTTGCGCGAAGAGTTGTACGACTGGAAACGCGCCGACGATGGTCGCCACCCGCAAATTCACGGCAAAGATGTGTTGCGGGCGCACGCGGATTTGAATCCGGCGCTTATCACCGAGGCGATTCAGCAGATATTGAAAACCCATTTTGCCAACGATATTGCGATTAAGAATGCTATTGAATTAGGAGCTACACCTGCACAACCAGCGTGCGTTAGCGGCGGTTTTGAACGCAAACCGTGGTTTTGTTCGGGCTGTCCGCACAACACCAGTACGCAAGTGCCGGAAGGCTCGCGCGCGATGGCGGGGATTGGTTGCCATTTCATGACGATTTGGATGAATCGCAACACCATCGGCTTCACGCAAATGGGCGGCGAGGGCGTGCCGTGGGTCGGGCAGCAGCCGTTCAGCAAGGAAAAACACGTTTTTGCCAATTTGGGCGACGGCACGTATTTTCACAGCGGGATTTTGGCGATTCGGCAAAGCATCGCGGCGGGCGTGAATATAACGTACAAAATTTTGTACAACGATGCCGTCGCCATGACGGGCGGGCAGAAGGTTGGCGAGCGTCCCGAAGGACACTCGGTTTCGCAGATAGCGCACGCCATGCTTGCAGAGGGTGCTATCAAAACCGTCGTCGTGACCGATGAACCGGAAAAATATGCGCACATCCAACTGCCGCCCAGCGTGGGCGTGCATCACCGCGATGAATTGGATGCGATTCAAAAAGCATTCCGCACGATTCAAGGCACAACCATCATCATTTACGACCAAACCTGCGCCACGGAAAAACGCCGCCGCCGCAAACGGGGCACACTCATCGAACCCGCGCAGCGCGTGGTGATTCATCCGCTGGTGTGCGAAGGCTGCGGCGATTGTGGCGTGCGCAGCAACTGCATCAGCATCGAACCGCTGGAAACGCCGCTGGGACGCAAGCGCCAAATCAACCAAAGCACCTGCAATAAGGATTTCAGTTGCATCCAAAGTTTCTGCCCCAGTTTTGTCACGGTGCAGGGCGGAAGTTTGCGGCAAAAGCAAAAATCCGCAAACCTATCGTTGTCAGTGCTGAACCAACCGCTGCCCGACCCCGTGATTGCGCCGTTGGAATCAGTGTGGGGCATGGTGGTGGCGGGCGTGGGCGGAACGGGCGTTATCACGCTGGGGCAATTATTGGGCGTGGCAGCGCATTGCGAGGGAAAAGGCATCGTCACGCAAGACGCGGCGGGTTTGGCGCAAAAAGGCGGCGCAACATGGAGCCATATCCTGATTGCGCCCACGCAAGAGGCCATTCGCACCACGCGCGTCGGCATGGGTGCGGCGGATGTGGTGCTGGGCTGCGACCCGATTGTCACGCTGCTGCCCGAAACCATGCAGCGCATTCGTGCGGGGCGTAGCCATGTCGCGCTCAATGCCCACGGCGCACCGACGGCGGCGTTTGTGTCGGATACGGAATGGAAAAATCCCGCCGCATCATGCCGCGATACCCTGATTCAAATGCTGGGCGCGGACGATTGTGGTGTGCTGGATGCCGATTCCATCGCCACGCACCAACTGGGCGATAGCCTGTTTACGAATCCGGTCATGCTCGGTTTTGCGTGGCAAAAAGGGTGGATTCCGTTGCAGCAAGCCTCGATTTTCCGCGCGATGGAATTGAATGCTGTTGCCGTGGAAGCGAATAAAGCCGCGTTTATCTGGGGTCGCCGCGCGGCGTTGGG
>JBDKGR010000020.1:0-21446 GCA_039798085.1 Pseudomonadota bacterium | reverse complement strand
GTTTTGCGTGGCAAAAAGGGTGGATTCCGTTGCAGCAAGCCTCGATTTTCCGCGCGATGGAATTGAATGCTGTTGCCGTGGAAGCGAATAAAGCCGCGTTTATCTGGGGTCGCCGCGCGGCGTTGGGTTTGGTTGATGCTGCGGATAATCCGCCCTTGCAAGCCGTGCCGCAGCCGCTGGGGTTGGAGGAGCGTATCGCCTTTTTAACCGCTTATCAAAATGCCAAATATGCCGACGAATACGCCGATTTCATCCAAACCGTGCGGGTGGTTGATGGTGACGGTGATTTAACCAAAGCGGTGATTCAAAACCTGTTCCATTTGATGGCGTACAAAGACGAATACGAAGTCGCGCGGCTGCATAGCGATTCGGCGTTTTTGGAATCCTTAAAAACCCAATTTGAAGGCGATTTCACCCTGAATTACCACCTCGCGCCACCGCTATTCGCCAAGCGTGATAACCAAGGGCGCTTGCAAAAACGCCGTTACGGAGCGTGGATGCAAACGGTTTTTAGATTGCTGGCGGGGCTGCGGGGATTGCGTGGCACGGTGTTCGATGTGTTGGGCTACACCGCCGAGCGCCGCGAAGAACGCGCATTGATTCATGAATATCGCGCCGCTATCCAAGCGCTGTTGCCGCATTTTGCGCAAAGCACCGCACTACAACGCGACACCATGCTGACCTTGGCGCGTTTACCGATGCAAATTCGGGGCTATGGGCACGTCAAAGCGCGGAATCTGGCGGCGGTGCGCCCACAATGGCGGGCATTGCAAGCCCTTTTGCCGCATTGAAACGCATCACCACCGATACACTATCTTCTTTATTTTTTCCTCTTTTTTATTTTTTATTTTTACTTCGGATACAGACTATCAATCATGTTGGATACCAGCCTTCCCCTTCAAACCGCACGCATGGCAGTTTTTGTGGATATTGAAAATGTTGCAGGATATTGCGACGATATGCAAGTGCCAGTGGACATCACCCCCATCATGGCGCATTTGTCGAACGTGGCACGCTTGATTGTGCGACGCTCGTTTGGCGATGTTATGGTGTTACCTGCCCGCTTCGTTCCCTACCAAATTCGGCGGATGCTGAAAGAAAACCACATCACACACGAAGATATTCCGCACAGTCCCACCTCGCACAGCAAAAACAGCGCCGATATTCGCTTGGCAGTCGATGCCGTTGCGCTGGCGTACCAACGACCGGACATTACCCATTTTGCGGTGATGTCGAACGACCGCGATTTCTTGCCGCTCTTCAATCATCTGCGCGAAATGGGAAAAGTCGTGATTGGCTGCGGGCCTTCGCGCTTGCTGGTGAATAAAGATTACCGCAGTGCGTGCGATCTCTTTTTGTTTCACGATGAGATCGTGATTCCCGCCGCACCTTCGCACGATGGTTTGGTGGGAGACACCGAATCCGATACCCCGCCACACCATCCTTCCTCCGCCGTTGAACCCGTTTCCGCCGATGCCAGTGCGGCCATGACGGATGTGGATCGCCTCCTCACCGCGATTTACAGCCTCCAATCCGAAGGCAAGCCCACACTGGCAGCGGCAGTGGGTACGCGGATGCGTGAGTTGTTTCCGTATTTCAATGTCAAAGCGCAGTACGGCGGACTCAAAGCGTTTTGCTTGGAGCAAGTGCAAACTGGAAAAATTCGCTTAGAAAATGCCGAACATCCTTTGTATTCGATTTTTCCCGCATTGCCAGCCGGCGAACAACCCGAGCCTCCAGCCGAAGCTGCTCCCGTGGCTGCCCCTGTTGTCACGACCGAGCTATCCAGCGAAATTCAAGAATTAACCGAGCATTACCGCCAATGGGCGCGTAGCAAAATGAAAGTGGCAATGCCCACGCCCTTTGAACGCCAATGCGTTTACGACAGCCTGCAAGCCGAAGTCGAATCGTGGCCACCCGGTGAATCCATGCCCTTGCGCAATTTGGCGTGGCGCATTGGTGATTCGGAAAAAATCATTCGCAATCATGTGGATGGCAATACGGTGTTCCGTGTGTTGTACAGCCTGTTTCGGGGGCGTGCGATGCGTTGCGCACCGACAGCCGACGGCTACAACCCGACCGTGTTGGGCTTGAATGTGCCCGCATGGAAGATGGACATCACGTTTTACAACAACCTCATCACCATTTTTACCCGCGATACCACGGTGGCGAATCTTCCATCGGTCAAAGCGGCGTGGGATGCGTTGCTCTTCCCGACCGAATCAGAAAACGCATTAGCCAATGAACGGGAAAATGAACGGATCAATGAGCCAGAAAATGAGCCAGAAGGGGAATATGAACCGGAATTGGAATCCAAACCCGAATCTGAATCCGAATCCGAATCCGAATCCGAATCCGAATCGGAAAAGAAATCGGAACCCGATTTGGCGTTAGAACCTGATTTATTTGAATCGGCGTAAACATGATGCGGCACAGTGCCCTCATCGCCCTGCAACACCGCGCCCCCACCGATAAGTGCGCAGCGGTCGATGCGCTGCCCTGTGCTGCGGATGCGGTTGTGCCGGAAACCGTTTTTCAAGCGCCACCGCATTTGCCGTGCCGCTTGGAACGCCCTGAACTGGTTTCCGTACTGAAAGTGCCCAAACGCTCGGTGCATACGGTGGAAGGGCGGGCGGCGTTGCTGCATTCCATCGCGCATATCGAATTCAATGCGATTGATTTAGCGTTGGATATTATGTGGCGCTTTCCGAATCTGCCCGTGCCGTTTTACCAAGATTGGGCGCGGGTAGCGCAGGAGGAGGCGAAACATTTCCGATTATTAAATACCCATTTAGAAGCGCTGGGTTATCAGTACGGTGATTTTCCGGCGCATAACGGTTTGTGGGATGCGGCAGAGAAATCGAAAAATGATATATTAACCCGCCTCGCGCTTGTTCCCTGCACATTAGAAGCAAGGGGTTTAGACGCATCGCCCGCCGTGCGCGATAAATTATTATCTGCTGGCGATAAAAAGGGCGCGGAGATTTTAGGTTTAATTTTGGAAGAAGAAATCGGTCACGTCGCCATCGGCAACCGCTGGTTTCATTATATCTGCGCCGAACGCGGATTCAACCCAACCGAACATTACCGCGCGTTATTAGCCGAATATATGCCCGACTACCGCCTACGTGCGCCGATTAACGTGGAGGCGCGAAAGGCGGCGGGGTTGGTGCTATGAAATACCATTTTTCTTTTTGGTATTTACTGGTCGGCATAATTATTGTTGCATTTTATGAAGTCGATGAACTTTTCTTGGATCATTATTTTGGCAAGAAAATAGATTATATTTTGCCGATTGGTTTTATATTGCTGGTTTATGGGGCATCGATCATGATGCTTCAATACTTAAAAGGAAATCAAACCATAGGAGAACAAGATAAAAATGATGATGTATCTATCAATACAGCGGATACTAACCCAGTTATACAAAATTTATCTTCCAATATCAATAAAGAAGTTTGTGATGAGTTGATAAAACGGTTTGGGCAAGATGCTGCAAAAATAGAACGTGATAACGCTATTCGTGAAGCATTTTATCGGGCACAGCAGAGGTTGCGTGCAGAAATTTCTGAGCTTGGAAGGCGAAGTAATCTCAATTTAGTGATTGGCGTGATAACTACCTCCATCGCGGCGGGTTTGCTATCGTATATGGTGCTTAATAGTCCACCAAATTTTGAATCGGTCACCAGTGTGTTATCACATTATTTACCGAGATTCATGTTAGTGATATTTATTGAGGTATTTTCGTTCTTTTTTCTACGACTTTACCGTGCTACTTTAGCTGAAATTCGTATCTACCAAACAGATTTGACCGCTTTAACATTGCAAGAGGTTGCTGTATTGGTTTCTTTATCATCGGGGGATGTGAGTGCTGTCATTAATTTATCCAACCATCTGACCTCACATAAATCATCTGCTGATAATGAAAAGGTAGATAAACCCGACAAAGCCGATAAACCCGAAAAGTCCACCGATAAAGCCGATTCTAGCCATCAGATATTGGTAGAACTTATCGAGAAAATAATAAAATCCACGCCCAAAAAAGGGAAAGAAGAGTAAGCCAATGTCCCCATCCACCCCCAACTCCCGCGCTGAATTACGCTTTGCCGGAGAAATCCGTTTTGGGCCTGCATATTTTGAGCTTTTGATTGACGGGCGAGAAATTCCGAATCGGATTTTTGGCGACTGCTTGCAATGGTCAGCCGATGGGCGGTTTTTGGTGGCACAGGAATGGCTGACCACCGATTACGGCAGCGGCCCCATTACGTGCGCGGCGGTTATTGATGTTGCAAATTGGAAAATCGCGCGGATGAAAATCATTCAAAAAGGGTTTGCGGAAGATTTTCAGTTTGAAAAAGATGCACTTATTTACCGCGAGAACATTCCCGCCAAAGGTAAAAGAACCGAGGTAAAAATCACCCTTTCTGCGATTAGCGATTGGGAGCGTATTGCGGGCTGATTGCGTGGTACGTCAAAACCCCAAATAGCTATCTTTATCAAAATGAAAACCCCCGATTAAGTCAGTTAGCATCTAGGGAATATCGCTTTTGAAGTTTTGAAGACATCCGCATGGCAACCCTCATACCCGCATCCCCCCAATTTCAAACGCATGGCGAAGAACGTCTGGCGCAACGGTTAAAAGAAAAGCTCGATTCCGAATGCTGGCTTTGGTACGACATTCCCGTAGGGCATAAGCAACTGCATCCTGATTTCATTGTTTTGCACCCCAGTCGCGGGATTGTGGTGCTGGAAGTGAAAGATTGGAAACCCGAAACCGTCCTCCACGCCGACAAAATGCAATGCACGATTGGGCTGGACGGCGGGCTGACCAAGGTGGTCGATAACCCGCTGGAGCAGGCACGTAAAAATGCGATTGCACTGGTGGATGAGCTGAAGCAAGATGCCACGCTCCAGCAGCCGGATGGAAGCTACCAAGGCAATCTAATTTTTCCGTGGGCGCATGGTGTGGTGCTAACCAACATCACCCGCAAGCAGTTCGAGGTGCTGGATTGGCAGCGCGTGATGGAACCGCACCATGTTATCTGCCAAGATGAAATGCAGCCCTCTGTGCCTGCCGATGAACTGGGAAATCGGTTATGGGATATGTTGCCCTATCGCCAAGAAGGGCGCTTGAGCATGGCAGAGCGGGATCGGGTGCGGGGGATTTTGTTTCCCGATATACGCACTTTTTCCAAAATCGGGCTATCGGTGATGAATGTGCAGCAAGAGCAGCTTGCTCGGGGTTTGGGCGAGGGGCATCGCGTGCTGCATGGCGTGGCGGGATCGGGCAAGACGCTGATTTTGTGTAGTCGCGCCCACTATCTCGCACAGAAAAGCACCGAAACCAGCCAACCTATTCTGGTGCTGTGCTTTAACAAACCGCTAGCAACCAAAATCGACAACCTGATGCAAGAGCGCGGCGTAGGCAAAAAAGTGCTGGTGCGCAATTTTCATAAGTGGTGTTACGAGCAATTACAGACATTCGGGCTGACGATTCCGAGGCAAACCAATCATTTTTCCGAAGATTTGGTGAACTCCGTCATTGCGGGCGTGCAAAACGGAAAAATCACCACCGGACGGTATCAAGCCGTGCTGATTGATGAGGGACACGATTTTCACGATGACTGGCTGCGCTTGGCAGTACAGATGGTGAACCCAGAAACGAATAATCTGCTGCTGGTGTACGACGGCTCGCAAGCGATTTTTGAGCGCAAAAATACCCGATTCACCTTTAAAAGCGTCGGCATCCAAGCGCAAGGACGTAGCCGTCCGGTGCTGAAAATCAACTACCGCAACACGCGCCAAATTTTGCAAACTGCCAGCGCAATTGCCTTCGATTGGCTGCAAACTGACGATCAAGACGAAGACGGAGTGCCCATCATGCAGCCCGTTAGCATTGGGGCGGAGGGGGAAGCCCCGATTTTTATCCGCCAACCGAGTTTAGAAAAAGAAGCGTTCGCCATTGCCAATCAACTCGTGCAAGCCCACAAAGACGGCTTCGCGTGGAGCGATATGGCGATTTTGTACACGGGATGGAATACCTTGCCGATTGTGAGAAACGTCTTAACGCAGCGGCAGATTCCGTTTCAGGTGTACGAAAGCAAGGTGCTTTACCAACCCAGCGTCGATGCGATCAGCATGATGACCATGAAGGTCAGCAAAGGGCTGGAATTCCCCGTGGTGGTAATTCCGGGGGTAGGCTATATGCCCACCAAAGGCGAAAACGAAAAAGAAGCTACCCAAATCTTCTACGTCGCCGCCACCCGCGCGACGCAGCGGCTTATTCTGGGTGTAGATGGCGGGGGGAATGGGGGATTTGGGGGGCGGTTCTAATCTTCCCCGCTCCATAACGCATACCCCGTGCTTCTTCCTCCTCCTTCTAATTTCCGCAGCACGCCCCGTTCCAGTAAATCGTTGATGTCACGCAGGGCGGTATCGGCAGAGCATTTACCCAACGCTGCCCATTTTGCATTGGTGAGTTTGCCCTCAAAACCATCTAACACACGATTCAGCACTTGAATTTGACGGGTATTGAGCGGTATTTCCGCCCAGCGTTGCCAGAATTGGGTTTTGTGCAACACCTCTGCCAACGCCGTTTCAGCGCCTTGTACCGCCCGTAGCAGGCAACCCAAAAACCATTGCAGCCACGGCGTTACGTCCAATGCACCTTTTTGGGTACGCTCTAGTTGGGTGTAGTAATCTTTGCGTTCACGCTGTATTTGGGCGCTGAAACTGTAAAAACGCTGATGCGTTCCTTCTGCTTGGGCAAGTGCCATATCGCCTACCGCGCGGCTGATGCGTCCATTGCCATCGTCAAAGGGGTGCAAGGTCACAAACCATAAGTGTGCTAATCCAGCCTTCAGAATGGCATCTCCCGCTGGAGTGGCATTAAACCATTGCAAAAATGTGTCGATTTGTGTGGTTAAGGTCACAGCAGGTGGCGCTTGAAAATGGATTTTTTCGCGTCCCACTGCACCAGAAACTACCTCCATCACGCCCGTTGCATCGGTGCGCCATGCAGCCACAGTAATACGCATCCTGCCACTGTAACCAGTTGGAAAAAGGGCGGCGTGCCAGCCAAATAAGCGTTCGGGGGTGAGTGGTTCGGCAAAATTGCGTGTCGCATCCAGCACCACATCCACGATTCCATCCACATGGCGGTCACTGGGGGCTAATGCCCCAATATCCATGCCTAATTTACGGGCGATGGAGGAGCGCACCACCTCCCCATCAAACCGTTCTCCTTCGATTGCGCTGGTGGTCAAAACTTCTTGCGTTAATACGTGCAAAGTAGTTTGTTCGCGCTGTGCTAAACCGAGTTTTTCCATTTTCCCCATCAACTGCCCCTGAGCACGGTGAACCAATGCCAGTGGTTCGGCGAGCAAGTTTGTATCAAAACGGAAGTGCGACCAATCGGGTTGCTGCCAGATGTAATGACTCATGCGGCGATTATCACCTCTATTCACCGCATATTGTGCGGCGAATAGAGGTGATAAGGATATGCTGAAAAATAGGACAATGCCAGTTGTTTAGCTTGTTTAGCTTGTTTCGATTGTTGAAGGAGATAAGAATGTTCAGTCACATCATGCTAGGGGTCAATGACCTTGAGGTTTCTAAAAAGTTTTACGATGCGGCACTCGGTGCGCTGGGTATTGGGGCAGGGGTGGCGAATAAAAGCCGCTACTTTTACCGCAGCCCTACGGGGGTGTTTGCGATTACTGCTCCGATTAACGGCGAACCCGCCACGCATGGCAATGGCAGCACGGTCGGGTTTACGGCGCAATCGCCTGAGCAAGCCGATGCGTTTCATGCCGCCGGTGCAGCCAGTGGCGGCGTTGCGTGCGAAGACCCTCCGGGTTGGCGCAATGGTGCATCCGGTTCAATGTATTTGGCGTATCTGCGCGACCCAGATGGCAATAAAATTTGTGCCCTATTTCGCCCCGTGCATTGAATCGGAGTTAATGTGAGTTTTCTCAATCAACTCAAATCCCAAGCCAGCGTTTTGCAGCAGGAGAACAGTGTCAATGTGGCGGAGCTGCAAGCCCATATCCGCCAGACAGAATCCGCTGCGCGTGTGGTGTGGATGTACATATCGGATTTAGCCAAGCAACTCACCATCATCAGCCCTCCCGGCCCAGCCTTGTCAGTCGATCCCAAAAAGCCGTGGCCTGCCATGAAGTTGGTGGATTTTCGCTACGATGCACGCAAGAAGAAATTCCAAGACCAAGGTGTGAGCCAAGAAGTTTACGATTACGTTGCAATGGGTTGGCGCAGCGTCCCCCGCGAAGGCAAAGTGCTATCTGAAAGCGTGAGCGTGAATTTTCCGCCGGAGTTGGAGCGGGTGCAAAATCGCCTCAGCTTGGGCGTTGTTGGGCACGAGCGCGTGGAAGTGCGCCACCCTGAAAAAGGCACGCTACAAGCTATTCGCTTCAACTACACGACCGAAGCACGCAGCAGCATCACCATCACCATGAACCATGCCAAAGCGCAGTTGGTTTTTCGTTTGGCGGGTGTGCAAGGTTTTGGAGTGCATACGGTGACGTATCCTGCTCCGCAAATCAATACGCTGCTGATGGATGAATTGGCGAAATTGATTGTGGGACAACCCAGCCGATTTGGTTGACTCTAAATCTAAAGCCCTACCCAAGGTGCTAGTATCACGCTATGGAAATATTCCAATTACTCATGCCTATTTTTACCGAATACGGTTACATCGCCGTGTTTGTGATGCTTTTAATCTGCGGGTTTGGTGTACCCGTTCCGGAGGATGTGACGTTGGTAACAGGTGGCGTTATCGCTGGTTTAGGGTATGCCAATGTGCATACCATGTTTGCGGTTGGGATGGCGGGGGTGCTGCTGGGAGATGGTCTCATCTTTTTAATGGGGCGACTGTATGGTTTGCGCATCGCCCGAATGCCGTGGTTTTCTCGAATTTTTACCGAAGAGCGTTTTGCCAAAGCCCAAGATGCGTTTGATCGGTATGGGCGTTGGGTGATGTTTGTATCGCGCTTTTTACCCGGTTTGCGTACCCCCATGTTTTTCTCGGCGGGTATGAGTCACCGTGTGAGCTTTTTAACGTGGTTGGTGATGGACGGTTTTGCGGCGCTTATCAGCGTGCCGATTTGGGTGTATTTGGGGTATTTTGGTGCGCAAAATTGGGAATGGATGTTTGGCATCTTGCGCCAATTTCAGCACGGCATTTTTGTCCTGCTTGGCATGGGTGCGAGCTATCTGGCATGGCGTTGGTGGAAGGCACGGCGCGGTTGATTCCTACATCCGCAGCCCTACACTGGCACACACTTGCAGCCCTCCTAGTGAGGGTGAACGCGCAAAAACCAACGCACCATCATAGAGTTGAACGATATCTTTGCAAATGGCCAAACCTAGACCGTGACCTTCTACCGTTTCATCTAAACGCACACCCCGTTCGCTAAGTTGTTGTAACTCAGCGGCATTGCAACCGATGCCATCGTCTTCTATCACGATACGCACTTCGTGGTTTTCCAAAGAAATGTGGCATTGAACATGATTTTGTGCCCATTTACAGGCGTTATCGAGTAAGTTGCCAATGAGTTCCAGCATATCCTCCCGATCCCCAAAACGGGTGATTGTGGGGTCTATCTTGCAATCAATCTGCGCAATCTGCGGTGGAGAGGAATGCACTTGGCGCAGTACCTGAATCAACAAGGGTAACTCGGTATACGGATCAAAATACTGCATCGTTTTACCCAATCCTGCCATCCTTGCCCGCTTCAGTTCGCGTTCGGTTAATTGTTGAATGCGATCGCACTGTGTCAGTGCGGCTGGATTGTTCAACGTGCCAGCGTATTGTTTGAGCCAGCACAACGGCGTTTTCAGCGCATGGGCTAAATTGCCCAAAGCATTCCGCGATCGTTCTAACCTATCGTGCATCAAACGCAATAAATGGTTAAATTCTTTCACAATCGATTCCATTTCAGCGGGAACTTCTTCATTAAGCTGGGAAATTTGTCCGGCTTTGAGCTGTTGAAGTTCCAAACGAATGCCATCAAGTTGTCGGAAAGTATGCCGAATGATGGCACGCTGTAAAAACAAAATTGTGCCAATGCCAAGGCTTGCCAAAATGGGAAACATCCATCGAAAACGGTGGGACGGTGTTTCTTGTGGAATGGCATACGAAAACACATTGCCCACAACCCAAATCAACACCATCACCAAAATCAAGTTAATGGCTAATTGGGCTTGTAATTGCCGTTCTAATGATTTCGTTGATTTCGTTGATTTCGTTGATTTCATAGGGTGTGGCAAAAAATATAGCCTTGTCCGCGCCGAGTTTGAATCCAATCTTTCCCAATTTTGCGCCGTAGATGCGAGACATACACCTCAATCACATTGCTTTCATGGTCATACGGATGGTCGTAAACGTGCTGTGCGAGTTGGGCTTGGCTGCACAATTTCCCCGGATGGAGCATAAAGTAACGGAGCAGGCGAAATTCAATACCTGTTAAATCAATCACGATGCCTTCGGGGGAGGTGGCTTGTTGGCGTTCTTCATCCAACTGCAAACCTTGGTAGTGGAGGTGATGTTGCCCTAAATCGGCGTTCCAGTTGCGGCGAATGAGGGCTTGCAAACGTGCCAATAATTCTTCAAAGTGGAAGGGTTTGCCCAAATAATCATCGGCTCCGGCTTTCAAACCATCCACCCGCTCATGCCATGTATCGCGTGCCGTGAGCACAATCACGGGCACACGATTGCCTTTTTTACGCCAATTCCGCAGCACCTCTAAACCATTGCGTTGGGGCAATCCTAAATCTAAAACCACTACGGCATAAGCGGTTTCATCCCCTAGAAATTCGGCATCTACACCATTGTCGGCGATGTCTAAGGCAAAGCCCGCTTGTTTGAGTTGGTTACTTATGCTGTCACGCAGAGCCGCATCATCTTCAACTAAAAGCAGGCGCATGATGGGGTTCTCACTACAATTTAAGGTTTTTTCCCATGCTCTTCTTCATAGTGGGATTGGTACCAACGCGGTTCTTGAATCGCCGTTTCGTATAAAAATTCGGCTACGGCACGGCGGTCGGTTGCACTGAGGTGTGGAAGGGCGGGCATGAGCCCAAATTGCCGTACCGCACCCGGCATCAAGGTTTTTTCCGCATTGGGTGCTTTAATCCACTGCATAACGTGTGCGATAAAGGCTTCTCGCTCGGGGTAGGCAACCATTACATGGTTTTTAATCCCAAATGCGGGAGGCGCAATCCTCGTATTTTTACCAGCCAAGGCATGGCACGATGCACAGGAGGCTTGAAATACCGCCGCCCCTGAGGGCGCTGCTGCCAAGGCGGATGTGCAAGCAATTAAACCAAGTGCCAACGTGATAGCTTGTTTCACATGGAACATAGACGACTCTCTTTCCAAGGTGTTAATGTATTACGGTATTACGGTATTACGGTGTAAATTGATCTAAGGAAAAATACATTTTTCCATCACTCGAAGGCTGGTATTTAAAAGTAGCCTGCGGGGTTTTCAAACTCAAATCCAGAGGTTCTAATGTAGCAGAAGTACAATTTGTTTCGGCGATGTTAATGCCATAATCGCTGATTTGAAATAAATAGCCACCGGCTTGACTCGGAACATGGTCTAAGGTCGCCCACAAATTCATATTTTTATATTTCAAATGAGGAAGATGAATTTGCAAATTGGAACTGACTGTCAAAGATTTGCAGTTCAAAATGGTGTCTACCTCGGTTTGAGGTAATACCTGTGCTTTATACACAGTAGAACCCGTTTGATTTTTCCACAATGACACAAATGAATTCAAATGCCGCTCGGATGCCGTCATCAGTTTGCTATAGGTTTTCATTAAATCGGGATTTTTGGTGGTGGCAAGCATTTTTTTCAAATCAGCAATATCCACTTCTTCTACCAATGCGCCGACCAATGAAGATTCTGGAATACCTTTTGTTCCACTGGCAATTAAATCATTGTACAAAGTTTGCAAACTGGCATCGTGAAATTTTCCAACTTCGGATAAGGCAACACTGGGGATTTGGTAAAGATTTAACAAATTTAACACAGAATCGGTATGCCGTTGTTCAGACTCTGAGATATTTTGAAAAACGACAGAATTGAATTTTGCACGCAAGGTTAAATACACATCACGAGCCAGTTTTTCTTCTTCTTGCAAATAGTGTAAATCTATTTTATCTTGTTCGGTTAATACACCGGCTGGTATTTGCAGTTGTACGCTTTGTGCATTGCTTCCCTGACCCTGACCTTGCCCCTGTGCTGCAAAAGATAAACCCGGTACGCTGAATGCGCAAGCAATGGTGAGGACAGATGCTAAAGTTTGGTATTTCATAAAATAAACCTTTTTTGGAGAATGTGCGAATAGGCTAAAGAATCCTCACTGTAAGCACCTAGGATGAAACCAAGCTGAAAATAGCCTCGCCAATCCTGTTTCTTTTTTTTCTTTTTTCTTTTTTCTTTTTAACCATAGGTCAATCTCCATGCTAGGTGTTACCGATTACGGCACTTTTGTTGTCACCATCATCATTTTTTTATTGATTCCGGGGCCGGGGAATTTGGCGTTGATTACCTCTACCAGCAAAGGCGGCATACTGGGCGGGCTGGGCGCTACTTTGGGCGTGATTGCAGGTGATCAAGCATTGATGTGGTCGGCAGTGGCGGGTGTAGCGGCTTTATTAACCGCGTATCCCCAAGCCTTCACTGCCGTGCAATGGCTGGGTGCGGCATATTTGGGGTGGCTAGGCATTCATATGTTGTTTGCCAAACCCGGGGCTATGCCCATGCTGCATATCAAGGCGGGGCATTATTTTCGCCAAGCGTTTTTGATTACCCTGCTCAACCCCAAGGCGATTTTGTTTTATATGGCGTTCTTTCCCCTGTTTGTGGATGCACAACAGCAACAAGGCTTCATCACTTACGGGTTGATGGCAGTCACCATTGCGGTGATTACTTTTTTCTACGGCTTAACCTCAGTGCTGCTGACGCATTTTTTGGCAGAGCGCATTCGTTCCAACCCCTTGGTGGGGCGGAGTTTGGAAAAAATAGCGGGCTTATTTCTGGTGGGGTTTGGTATCAAGCTCGCCCTTTCGCATTGATCACTGATACCTATACCTATACCGATGCCGATACCGATACCGATGCCACAAACTGAAATGCACACCCTTTTTCTGGCAGGGTGGAACCATGCGGGGGAATTTGTGCGATTGCCCGAAATGTTTCATGTGAAACAATCGGATTGGAATCGTCCTTTGCGCGGGGATTGGATGATTCAATTAGAAGAAGCTGTTTTAGATGCGCCCGCTCCGGTAGAGTTGGTGGCGTATGGTTTGGGTTGTATCCTCGTGGCAGCATGGGCAGCGCATTCACACAATACCCAGCGGGTGGTGCGTGCGATACTCATTGAGCCAGATGATTCTGAACGCGAGGATCGGAGAACGATTCTCAAAAGTTGGTCGCCGATTCCGATGCAGCGTTTGCCGTTTCCCAGCACTCTGCGCAACAACAACGGCAAGAATAGCAAGAATAGCAGTACCCAAAATCCTTATTGCAGCATGGAGCGTGCGCAATTTTTTGCCCAATCGTGGGGGAGTGTTCTTCATGGCAACTAAAAAAATCCCAGAACTGGGTTTAGAAATACCCACGCATTCCACCCATTCTGCGTATTCCACAACGCCTAGTACCCCCACCATGTTGCCTTTAACGGCGTTGGTCGCGGGCAAATACCAGCCACGCACGCGCATAGATGAGGCTGCTTTGCAGGAACTCGCTGACAGCATCCAACAACACGGGATCATGCAGCCTATATTGGTGCGTCTTCTGAACGACGGGGATCATGCGGGTCAGTACGAAATCATTGCAGGGGAGCGCCGTTGCCGCGCTGCCAAGATGGCGGGTTTGGATCATGTTCCGGTACTGGTGCGGGATGTGGGCGATCAAGCTGCTGCGGCAATGGCGCTCATTGAAAATATGCAGCGCGAAGACCTGAATCCGTTGGAAATAGCGCAAGGTTTACAGCGCTTGATTCAAGAGTTTGCACTAACACACGAAGCCGCAGCGCAGGCAGTGGGGCGTTCCCGCAGCGCGGCGAGTAATTTGCTGCGCTTGTTGAATCTTGCCACACCTGTACAAGCTCTGTTGATGGCGGGCGACATCGACATGGGTCACGCACGGGCTTTACTGGCATTGGATAAAGCCGCACAAATTACCGCTGCCAACCAAGTGATTGCCAAAAAAATGACGGTGCGGGAGACGGAAAACTTGGTTAAAAAAATCGGCAATACGCCCAAAATCATCAACCCCATATCGGAAAAATCTGCCGATATACGGCGCGTGGAAGAAGAGCTTTCGGATCGGTTCACGACCTCTGTTTTCATTCACATTAGCAAGCGCATCAAGCAAGCCGATGGGGTGTTAGAGCAAGGGGAGATTCGGATGCAATTTTCCTCCCTAGAAGAACTCAATGGTTTGGTTGAACGACTTTCCCCGAATACCAGCCGATAAATCACAAAAAGGAATGCACCATGTCCAGCAATCCGAATCTGAATCCCAACCAATTTTCTCTACTGGGGCAACGCCGTTTTGCCCCTTTTTTTTGGACGCAATTTGCGGGTGCGGCGAACGATAACATCTTCAAATTCGCCTTCACCGTGATGGTGACCTACCAGCTTCAATCGAGTTGGTTGGATGCCAAATTGGCAGGGCTGGTGATTGGGGCGCTGTTTATTTTGCCGTTTTTGTTGTTTTCTGCCACCAGCGGACAACTGACGGATAAGTACGATAAAACGCGCATCATTCACTTTGTGAAAAATTTAGAAATCGGCATCATGCTCTTGGCGGCTTGGGGCTTTATGGCGGGCATCGTGCCGATATTGCTGCTGTGTACGTTTTTAATGGGGCTGCATTCCACCCTGTTCGGCCCCGTGAAATTTGCGTTATTGCCCCAAGTCTTGAACGAACGGGAATTAACGGGTGGCAATGGCATGGTGGAAATGGGGACGTTTGCCGCGATTTTGCTCGGCAACGTCGCTGGTGGATTATTGGTTGCGTTACCGGATATTGGGCATACAGCGGTAGCGGTTACCTGTGTGGCGGTGGCAATTTTGGGGCGTTTAACCGCGCGTTGGATTCCTTTAGCACCTGCCGCCGATCCGATGCTGCGGATTTGTTGGAATCCATTTACCGAAACATGGCGCAATCTGCGGCTGGCGCATGGCAATGTGGCGGTGTTTCGCTCGCTGCTAGGGATTAGCTGGATGTGGTTTTTTGGCGCGGTGTTTTTAAGCCAATTCCCCAGCTTTGCCAAGGACGTGCTGCATGGCAACGAACAAGTGGCATCCTTGCTGCTGGTGGTGTTTTCAGTCGGAATTGGAACGGGTTCTATTCTGTGTGAGGTGTTGAGCCGCCGCCATGTCGAAATCGGACTCGTGCCACTGGGTGCGATAGGCATGAGCGTGTTTGCGGTCGATTTGTACTTTGCCAGCCGGAGCTTGCCCGCTGCCGATAGCATGGGCTTGGTGACGTTCTTGTCTCAACCCGCCCATTGGCGCGTGATGCTGGATTTGGTGTTATTGAGCCTATTTGCCGGACTCTACAGCGTGCCGATGTATGCGCTCATCCAACTGCGCAGCCCCGAAAGCCACCGTGCCCGCATCATCGCTGCGAACAACATTTTGAATGCGTTGTTCATGATTGCCAGTTCGCTCATCGTGGGTGTGTTGCTGCAAGCGGGTTGTAGCATTGCGCAGGTATTTTTGTTCACGGGCATTGCCAATGCGGTGGTGGCGGGTTATATCTTCCTCATCGTGCCGGAATACCTTTTGCGCTTTGTCGCGTGGGTGCTGACCAATGGGGTGTACCGTTTTCGAGTGCATAGCGAAGCGCACATTCCCACGCAAGGTGCGGCGATTTTGGTGTGCAACCATGTGAGCTTTGTCGATGCCGTGCTGCTGATGGCCGCCAGCCCACGCCCGATTTATTTCATTATGGATTCGCAGATTTTCAAAGTGCCAGTGCTCGGTTGGCTGTTCCGTTTAGCCAAAGCGATTCCGATTGCGCCGCACGCCCAAGACCCCCAAGCCTACGAAGCGGCGTTTGCAGCAGCGGGGAAAGTGTTGGCAGAGGGCGATTTGCTGTGTATTTTCCCGGAAGGCAGCCTCACCCGCGATGGAAACTTGCAACCGTTCAAAGGCGGCATCATGAAAATTTTAGAAACCCATCCGACTCCGGTAATTCCGATGGCGTTGTCCAATTTGTGGGGTTCATTTTTTAGCCGTGTTGAAAAAGGCCACGCGATGGTGCGTCCCTTCCGCCGAGGTTTTTGGAACCGTGTCGGGTTGCATATCGGTACGCCCATTCCCCCCACCGAGGTGCAACCCGCGTTGTTGCAGGAGCGGGTGCAAAATCTATTAAGTGACTGCCAACATTTAGAATAAAAACATGAGCCAACTGCTAATCAATACCTACCTACGCCAATTGGATGTTCTTCGCAAAACCAGCGGCAATACAAGCGAAACCATTGTGCGCGAAGCATTCAAGGATTTACTGAAAAACTGGGGTAAACAGCATGATTTAATTTTTGTGGCGGAATATCCACTGAAAACGACAAATAAGACAACTATCCGTGTGGATGGTGTATTGCTGCATGAATTGCGGTTATCAATGGGTTATTGGGAAGCCAAAGATATTAACGATGATTTAGATAAAGAAATTGCGAAGAAATTTAATAAAGGTTATCCGCAAGATAATATCATTTTTACGGATGATGTAACCGCTGTACTATGGCAAAACCGCCAAGAACTACTGCGCTGCGATATGACAGATACCAAAGCTTTAGAAAAATTACTCAAAGTATTTTTCAGTTTTGAACGACCTGAGATTACCGGATTCCGTACCGCTGTAGAACAATTCAAACAAGATTTACCTTCGGTTTTAGATGCGTTGCGCCAGATGATTGCAGCCGCTCATGATACGAACCCTCACTTTCAACAAGCAGAAAATAAATTTTTACTTCACGCACAAGAAGCCATCAACCCGTGCTTAACCGGTGCAGATGTACGGGAAATGCTGATTCAGCATATTTTGACAGAAGCAATTTTTTCTAAAGTTTTTGGGGATAGCGATTTTCATCGACATAACAATGTTGCCCGCGAGTTATATGCTTTGGAAGATGTCTTCTTTATAGGAGCACTTAAAAAACAAACCCTCAAAGGATTAGAACCTTATTATGCTGCGATTTATGCCACTGCTGCACAAATCAGTAGCCACCATGAAAAGCAAACTTTTTTGAAAGTAATCTATGAAAACTTTTATAAAGTTTATAACACCAAAGCTGCCGACCGATTGGGCGTAGTTTATACGCCGAATGAAATAGTGCGTTTCATGATTGATGGTGCTGATTGGTTGTGTGAAAAACACTTCGGCAAAAATTTGATTGATAAGGGCGTTGATATTCTTGATCCTGCGACAGGCACGGGAACCTATATTTGTGAATTATTAGAACACTTCCGTGGGCAACCCAAAAAGCTGGAATATAAATACCAAAATGAGTTACACGCGAATGAAGTAGCGATTCTTCCTTATTATGTGGCAAATTTGAACATCGAAGCCACGTATGCTGCGATTACGGGGCAGTATGTCGAATTTCCCAGTTTATGTTTTGTGGATACATTGGACAATGTGGGGGAGCATACCCAAGCTAAGAATACCACCAATGATATGTTTGGTAGCATGAGTAAAGAAAATGTATTCCGCATTCAACGCCAAAATAGCAAGCATATTAGCATAGTGATTGGGAATCCACCCTATAACGCGAATCAAGCAAATGAGAACGATAACAACAAAAACCGAGAATACCCCATTATTGATACGCGTATAAAACAAAGCTATATTGCAGAAAGTACGGCACAAAAAACCAAGCTCTACGATATGTATACCCGTTTTTTCCGATGGGCAAGTGATCATTTGAATGACGATGGTATCATCGCTTTTGTTACCAACCGCAGTTTCATTGAAAGCCGTACTTTTGATGGATTTCGTAAAACAATAATGGAAGAATTTTCAGATATTTATGTGGTGGATTTAGGGGGAGATGTCCGCGCGAACCCTAAACTTAGTGGGACTAAGCATAATGTATTTGGTATTCAGACGGGGGTAGCGATTAGCTTCTTTGTCAAAAAAAATACCGATACGAAAAACAAGCGTTTGCCTCGTGTGCATTATGTGCGTCGCCCAGAAATGGAAACTTCCGAGGAAAAACTATCGTTTCTTGTTCATAACAAAATGGGGGATTTAGATTTTGACATTATCAAACCGGATGCCAAAAATAATTGGCTAAATCAAACGGATACCGATTTTAATATCCATATTCCCCTTGCAAGTAAAGAAACCAAAGCAGCGAAAACGGCAGGTAATGTGAAAGCGATTTTTCACCAATTTTCACTTGGTGTGGTCACAGCGCGTGATGAGTGGGTATATGGATTCAACTCGAAAGAAGTAGCGCGTAAAGTTCATTTTTTAATTAAAGAATACAACTCCGAGCGATTGCGTCTTAAAGGTGACTTACGAAGAAGAGAAGGGCTTGAAAATAGGCTTAACTATAAAATTAAATGGACGCGTGCAGTTAAAAATGATTTAAGTAAATCAGTGGTTTATCGTTATCAAAAAGAATCTATGGTTCAATCGAATTATCGTCCTTTTGTAAAAAAATCGCTGTATTTCAGTAAGCAGTTGAATGAAATGCAGTACCTGCTTCGGCATATATTTGGTATTCATCAAGGCAGTCGTTGCATTGCTATTTCTGGAATTCCTGCTGCAAAATCCTTTCAAACTTTAGCTATTGATTCGGTTCCTTGCTATGATATGCTGGAAAAAACCCAAACATTGCCGCTACACCATTACGAAAATGGGCAACGAATCGACAATATCACCGATTGGGCATTAGAACAATTCAATGCCCATTACGGTGTTAATACTATTACGAAAGAAGCAATTTTTCATTATTGTTATGCCGTTCTGCATTGTCCCGCCTACCGTGAAAAATATGCGCTAAATTTAAAACAAGAATTTCCGCGAATTCCTTTTTATGCCGATTTTTCACAATGGGAGAAATGGGGCGAAGAACTAATGCGTTTGCATATTGATTACGAAAATATCGAATCCTTTGCGCTGCAACGGGTGGTTGTTCCCGATGAAAAAGCACGCCTTGCCGGATTGAATCCTAAAGTTTTACTACGTTCTGATTCCACAGCGGGCACGATTACGCTCGATTCGGAAACCACGCTGCAAGGCATCCCGCCCGAGGCGTGGGCGTACCAATTGGGCAACCGCAGTGCTTTAGATTGGATTATTGACCAGTACAAAGAAAAAACACCCAAAGACCCCACCATCCGCGAACATTTCAATACCTATCGCTTTGTGGATAGCAAAGAACAGGTGATTGATTTACTTCAGCGCGTCACCACTGTGAGTGTGCGGACGGTGGGAATTTGCGATGCAATGAGGGGCGCGGTGGGGGTTAATCGTGGTTAATGGAGGAGGATGAGTGGAATTTTACTTACTTGGCAGCATTTGCTTTCAAAGAAGCTTCGATAAACCTTGTCGCCTAACAGCACGCGTTATGGCGTATTTAAAGCGCCTATGTAAAATTGAAAACATGAGCACCAAGAAACTTACCCCCTCCAGTTCTTCCGAAGCCCCCAAAATCAGCAACTTCTTGCGCCAGATCATTGAATCCGATTTGGAAAAAGGCACTTACGCCAGCCGCTGTTGGGCTGGTTCGCCCGGTGATGCCGCCCACCACGCCAAGGGCGAACCCGATCCCGCCAAAATCCGCACCCGCTTCCCGCCCGAACCGAATGGCTATTTGCACATTGGTCACGCGAAAAGTATCTGCATTAACTTTGGCTTGGCCCGCGATTACCACGGCGTTTGCCACATGCGTTTTGACGATACCAACCCCGAAAAAGAAGATACGGAATACGTCAATTCCATCCTCGATGCCGTGCAATGGCTGGGTTTTGGTTGGGATGTGAATGGCACATCGCATTTGTACCAAGCCAGCGATTATTTCGATTTCATGTACCGCGCGGCAGAAGCCTTAATTGAATCCGGTCATGCTTACGTCGATGAACAAACACCCGAACAAATGCGCATCAACCGTGGTGATTTTGGCAAAGCGGGTGTCGATAGCCCATTCCGCACGCGCACGCCCGAAGAAAATTTAACGCTATTTCGGGCGATGAAGCACGGTGTGTATGCAGATGGTGCTATGGTTTTACGAGCAAAAATCGACATGGCACACCCCAACATCAATATGCGCGACCCCGCCATTTACCGCATTCGCCGCGCCACGCACCACAATACGGGCGATGCGTGGTGCATTTATCCGATGTACACCTTCGCGCACCCGATTGAAGACGCGCTCGAACAAATCACCCACAGCATCTGCACGCTGGAATTTGAAGATCAGCGTCCGTTTTACGATTGGCTCATGGCGCGGTTGTGCGAATCGGGTTTGCTGGCGGCTCCGGCTCCGTACCAATACGAATTTGCGCGGCTGAATTTGACTTACGTTATCACCAGCAAACGCAAACTCGCGCAACTGGTGAACGAGAAAAAGGTCAATGGCTGGGACGATCCGCGTATGCCGACTATCGTCGGTTTGCGCCGTCGCGGTTATACGCCCGCCAGTTTGCAACTGTTTGCCGAGCGCATTGGCGTGACGAAAAGCGATTCGTGGATCGACTATTCCACGCTTGAAGGCTGTCTGCGCGAAGATTTAGAAGAAAAAGCCCATCGCGGCATGGCGGTACTCAACCCCGTGAAACTGGTTTTAACCAACTGGGACGAATTGTTTGGCGAAGGGCATTTAGAACCTTGTTCATTACCCGCGTTGCCGCACGCCACGGAAAATATCGCAACAACACGGCATTTCACCATCGGCAAAGAAGTGTGGATTGAGCGCACCGACTACGAAGAAACCCCGCCCAAAGGTTACAAGCGCTTGTATCCGGGCAACAAGGTGCGCTTGAAAGGCGGCTACATCATCGAATGCACGGGTGCTACAAAAGATGAAGCAGGAAATGTAGTATCAGTAAGCGCTAGCGTGATTCCCGATACCAAAAGCGGCACACCCGGAAGCACCAGCGTAAAGGCGAGCGCAGCGATTACATGGGTGGGCGTGAACGATGGAATCCCCGCCGAAGTCCGCCTCTACGACCGCCTGTTCTTGGACGCGCAACCCGATGCGGGCGGTAAAGATTTTCTATCGGCTTTGAATCCGAACAGCTTGAAAGTGGTGACCGCCATCGTAGAACCTTCGCTCGCCAACGCCCAACCCGACGATAAATTCCAATTTGAACGGCACGGCTATTTTGTCGCTGACCGCATCGACCACACCCCCGAAAAACCGGTGTTTAATTTGGCGGTGGGGTTGAAGGAT
>JBDKGR010000019.1:0-23663 GCA_039798085.1 Pseudomonadota bacterium | reverse complement strand
TAATCAAATAAATTATCTCCGCAAGAATGATTGAGCCATCTTTGTGAATTAAAGCAGCGTCGGCATATCCATTGCCACCCATGCAAATTACATCTTTCAAATTGACGCTTAATTTATGTATAAATTTCAATAAAATTTCACTGCTTAATTTCCCTAGTGCGCCAGATTGTGGTTTTACTGCTTTTTGATATTGCCAAACTTGGGTCGATTCATAACAAGGAGAGCATAAGTTGATAAAACCTAAATGTGCATTGTATTTATTATTTATATTAGGACACGTTTCTAAACTTTTTTCTATGCCTATAGTCGCATCAATATAGGCACAAGACATAATTATATCGAAACAAAAAGTACGCGTTACAGAATCTTTATCTTGCAACCAAAATAATAATTTATCTATATCAGCATCCCAAGGATATTCGGATAACGGGGGATGCCCTTGGAGGTCTTCAACCTTGAATTTCATAATTTTTCTTTCATGATGACAGCCCATTCTTCGTGAAAGGATGGTTGTATGCTTGTTCATTTCCCCCAATTTTAAGAGAACCCCCTATGCCCTCTATGAAATTCGCTACATGGAACGTTAATTCCCTTACCGTGCGGCTGCCGCAGGTTTTAGATTGGCTCGCTGCCAACCCTGTTGATGTGCTAGCACTGCAAGAATTGAAGATGACGGATGATAAATTCCCGCACATTGCACTCGAAGCAGCGGGCTACCATGCCGTGTGCTTTGGGCAAAAAACCTATAACGGTGTGGCGCTGCTAACCCGTACCCCCGCGCTGGACGTGGTGCGCAATATCCCCCAGTTTGCCGATGATATGGCGCGGGTGATTAGCGGAACGATCAACGGCGTGCGCGTGGTGGGCGCGTATTTCCCCAATGGGCAAGAGCCGGGTTGCGATAAGTTCGAGTACAAAATGGAATGGCTCACCGCCATGCGCCGTTGGCTGAAAACCGAACTGGAAACCTATCCCGAACTCGTGCTAATGGGCGATTTCAATATCACCTTTGATGCGGATGATGTGTGGAATCCCGCCGAGCTAGAAGGCGGCATCCACTGCACGGAGGAGGAGCGTTTTCATTTACGCTCCCTCATTGCGATGGGCTTTAGCGATAGTTTTCGCCTGTTTCCGCAGCCACCGAAAAGTTATTCGTGGTGGGATTACCGCGATTTTGGGTTCAAGCGCAATCGCGGAATGCGGATTGACCATATTTTGATTACCAAAGCACTGAAAAATCGCGCGACCGCCTGCGTTATCGACAAAGCCCCGCGCAAAAATGAGCGCCCCAGCGATCACACGCCCGTAATCCTCACATTGCAATCAACTTCATTCCCGCATACACCAGCAACAGCGCCAGCAGCGAGCGAATAATCCGTTCAGGGATGCGATGAATAAAATGCGAACCGAGCCAAATCCCCGGAATTGAACCCGCTAACAATTTGGCAAGCAGCGCCCAATCAACCGTGCCCAATCCGGCGTGCCCCAGCCCCGCGACTAAGGTGAGCGGAACCGCATAGGCAATATCCGCTGCCACAATGCGATGCAGGGGAAGCATGGGGTACAGCAGCATCAACACCGTGACCCCAATCGCACCCGCTCCGACCGAGGTCAGTGTTACCAGCGTACCGATCACTGCGCCAAAGAGCAGGGGCAGACTCCAATGGCGTGGGGTCACCGGTGCTGTTGTGGATATTACCGTCGGCGTTGTTTTTCCGCGCAAGGCTTTGTACAACGTCGCGGCGGCGGTCAAAAGCAATGAGACCCCTAAAGTGAGCTTCATTAACGATTCCACCTCTGCACTCGCAGCCCCTAGGCGGTGCAAGAACCAAAGCGTAATGAGCGATGCCGGAATGCTTCCCGCCGAGAGATGCAGCACCACCCGCCATTCCACGGTACGGGCGCGTGCCAATTTGACCGTTCCGCCGAGTTTGGTGAAAGCGGCGAAGAGCAAATCCGTTCCCACTGCGAGGTACGGTTTTACGCCAAAAAAGAAAATCAAAAGCGGTGTCATCAATGAACCGCCCCCCACGCCTGTGAGTCCAATAATCAGACCTACGGCGAATCCCGCTAAGATAAAAAAAATGTCGTGCATAGCGCGTGACTATAAGAGCCAATGTCACGATTTCTAACGAATCCCAATGATGTTTTTCTTATTTAGATATAACCTGAAAGTAGCAAACACGCCCGCAGCAATTTTTTGGCAACCTTGCTGTCGTTATAAAAATGAAAACCCGCTGTATCCTTCAATGCAGCGGGTTTTTTTTGAATTGGAGGGCAGTTTGTACGCATTTTCTTCCACCGATATGAAATCGGTTCTCCTCTCGAAGCGTGCCAATATCTATTATTTGGAACACTGTCGCGTCCTATGTAAAGGCGGGCGCGTCGAATATGTGACCGATGAAGGCAAACAATCACTGTATTGGAATATCCCCATTGCCAACACCACCACCGTATTGTTGGGCACGGGAACTTCCGTCACACAAGCCGCTATGCGGGAATTGGCGAAAGCCGGGGTTCTAGTCGGATTTTGCGGCGGCGATGGAACGCCTTTGTTTTCTGCCAATGAAGTCGATATAGAAGTAGCTTGGTTTTCCCCGCAAAGCGAATATCGCCCGACCGAATATCTTCAACATTGGGTGCAATTTTGGTTTGATGATGCTTTGCGTTTGCAGGCCGCCAAAGCGTTCCAAATCGCTCGTATGGAGCGTATCCGTCAGCATTGGGAGAAAAGCACTGTGTTGGATGCCGCGTTACAACAATCATTCGAGCGCATTCTGTGAAGTACGGCGATTTCACCCGTGCGAAACGGGGAACGGGGATTGATGGGGCGAATCGTTTTCTCGACCAATTCGCGGAACGGCGTGGTGATCGCACTTGGCAAACGCCCATCACCCAAAACGATTGGCATACGGGTGAGACGATTCATTTGCTAACCAGCCTATCCGCCTTGCTGCACGATTTGGGCAAAGCCAGCACCGCATTTCAAATGCGGCTTCGGGGGGAGTTGACCGAGAAAAATGAATACCGTCACGAATGGGTATCTCTGCGTTTATGGCAAGCCTTTGTGGGCGATGATGACGATGCAACGTGGCTGAAACGCTTGGCAAATCCCACTGCGGAAGACGATGCTACTTGGCTCAATCGTCTGCAACGCAATGGAAATGACAAACTGCCGTTTGCCCAAATGTCCAATGCACCGCTGGCGAAGGCGATTGGTTGGCTGGTCGTCACGCACCACCGTTTGCCCCTCAGTGAAAAAGTTCCCGATTCATTGGATTGCATGAATGTGGACTGGAACGAGAAAAAAGACGACCGCCGTCACGATAACGATAGCCGTGGGTATTGGGAGTTTGCACACGGTTTGCCCGTTACCGATCCCGAATGGCGAAAACGTGTTGCCCGTATTGCACAGCGTTTGCAATCGGCTATTCCCCAACCTGAAGATTGTTTCGAGAATCCTTATGTGATGCACGTAGCGCGGTTGTGCTTGATGTTGGCAGATCATCACTACTCCAGCCAGATAATAAATCCCAAAGATCAAGAAAATAGTCCGCTTTATGCCAACACCACAAAAGACAGAAAACTCAATCAGCCATTAGAAAATCATCTTCTGGGTGTAGCCAAATATGGTGCAGAAATCGCCCATGCGCTGCCACTTTTAGAAACCGAATTACCCCGTTTGCCACCACGGCATCGAATCCTTAAAAAACGGGCATCGGAAACGCCTTTTCAGTGGCAGAACAAAGCGGCGGATATGGCGTTGTCGTTGCGAGAACGGGCTGCCGAGCAAGGCGCGTTTATCGTCAATATGGCATCGACGGGCTGCGGTAAAACCCTTGCCAATGCCCGCATCATGTACGCTTTGAGCGACCCTGCCTTGGGGATGCGCTGTTCCTTTGCGATGGGTTTGCGCACTTTAACGCTGCAAACCGGACGCGCTTTTCGGGATTTATTAGGCTTGGGCGATGATGAATTGGCCATTCGCGTGGGCGGTAGTGCGAGCCGTACTTTGTTTGAACATTACGAACAAGAGGCGGCGAATCAAGCCGAGAAAATGGGTTCTGCATCGACCCAAAGTTTATGGGATGCTGATAGCCATATCCTCTTTGAAGGCATGATAGACGTGCATCCCGTGCTACAAAAAGTGATGCGAAACCCATCGGTGAACAAGCTCATTGCAGCGCCTTTATTGGTGTGTACGATTGACCACCTCACCCCCGCGACCGAGTGCCAACGCGGAGGTCACCAAATCGCTCCCATGCTGCGGCTTATGTCCAGTGATTTGGTGTTGGATGAACCGGATGATTTTGACATCGCCGATTTACCCGCCCTCACGCGCTTGGTACATTGGGCAGGGTTGTTGGGCAGCCGCGTGCTTTTATCGTCCGCGACCTTGCCGCCCGCCTTGGTGCAAGGTTTGTTTGAAGCGTATCGCGCTGGACGAATCGAATACCAACGCAATCGTGGTACACGCCCCAGCGAAACATCCAGCCCTATTTGTTGCACATGGGTGGATGAGTTCGCCGTGCGCCATGCCGATTGCGCCAATGCCGAATCCTTTGCCCAAGAACACCACCAGTTTGTGATCCAGCGGGCAGCACAGCTCGGCAAGGCGGATGTGCGTCGCAAAGCGGGAATTGTTTCGCTTGATTTGAAAAGCAAATCCAAAGACAAAGACGGTATGGCGAAAGAATTTGCCGATCAGGTTGTCAAAAACGTCTGTGGACTCCACAATTTTCACCACAGCATTGATCCGCATAGCGGTAAAAAAGTCAGTTTTGGATTGGTGCGAATGGCGAATATCGACCCGCTGTTTCGCGTGGCATTGGCGTTATTCGCGCACACCGGATGGGAAGAAAAAGGGGTGCAGGTGCATTTATGCGTGTACCACGCGCAGTTTCCTTTGTGCATTCGTTCGGCGATTGAGCATCGTTTAGATCAAACCCTGAATCGCCGCCAACCCGATGCGGTTTTTGATTTACCGGAAATACGGCAAAAAATCAACGCACACCCTGAACGGGAGGGGCATATTTTTATCGTGCTGGGTTCACCCGTGACCGAAGTTGGGCGTGACCACGATTACGACTGGGCATTGGTTGAGCCGTCTTCGATGCGTTCGCTGATTCAGTTGGCGGGGCGGGTGCGGCGGCATCGTCGGGAATCGTATGCGTTGGACAAAGCGAATATCCGCGTGTTTTTTCACAACTGGAAATATTTTTTGAACGGTAAAGACGATAAAAAACCCGTTTTTTTAAGACCCGGATTTGAGAATCAAGATTTCTTATTGGCGGAAGAGACAAAGCACGATTTACGCAATTTGTTCCAAGATGTAGATGATCTCAAGCGCATTGATTCTCGTCCCCGTATCCTTGCCAATCCCGATTTGAAGCCTCGTCAATTTTTGGTGGATTTAGAACACGCCCGAATGGAAGAAACCAAGAAAAAAGCCGCACGCTGGTGGACGGAATCGGTTCAGGGCGCTTTGCTCACGGGTGTTTTGCCCAAACTACAGCCATTCCGTGAAGATGAAATAAAGCGTGTCGATTTGGTTTTACGCCCGAACGAAGACGGTGATGATTACGCTTTATTTCTCTTGCTCAAAGAGAAAAACAAACGGGGACAAACCACTTTTGTGCTGGTGGAAAAATCCCTCAATCAACGGGTTAAGGATGCTGAAATACGGGGTAAATCCCATATTAGCGTTTGGGGCGCAACGGATTACATGGAAGCGCTGACCCAACTCGCAGAAGATTTGGATATGCCATTAGCGCAATGTGCCGAGCGATTTGGAACGGTGAGCTTGCGAGAAAGCACCAATGGCTGGCGTTTTCATCCGGCGTTGGGGTTTATTAAGGCGGCGGGGTGATCTTTTAACCTAACAAAATGGCTTCTATGCGTGCAGAAACCTCATCAATTAACGACTGGGGAACCGTTTCTTTGAACTTGGCTTTGCGCTCACGCCAATCCAAAGTCTTTACTTGATGGCAATGAACCGCACCTTGGGTATCGAGTCCCATACCCATGAGTGTGACTACTGTTCCATAAGTACGCGAGGCATTTGCCGCACCTTGGGAAATCGGACACACCATTGCTAGCCCTTGGCTATTAAACAATTTACCACTGAGTACAAGACAAAAATGTGCGCCCTTCATTTCACGCCCAGAGGCTGGGTCAAATTCAAGATGAACAATATCACCCCTATTAGGAATATAGGCCATCAAAAAACCTCTAATCCCACATCAGGCATAGTGTCCCAGCCCTCGACCCGAGGTAAACCGTCTGGCATTTCTGCCATGAGGTCGGCCAATTGATAGCGTTTTTTACTGGGTTTATTAGGCGCTTCTACCGTCATGGTCTTACCCCAAAGGTGAAGCTCCACTTTGGCACCCTCAAACAAACCATTTTGCTCAATGAATGCTTTTGGCACTGTCATGACCAAAGAACCACCTGCGCGACGAAGGGATTGCAACATAAAAATCTCCCTGCTAAAAGTCCTATTTTAGTAGGATTTTTAGCCTCCCATACAATAAATTCAACCATTTCCACAATGAAAGGATATTTCCCCTATGCCGACGTTTTCTGAAAACCGTCAGGTTGCGTTACGTCTTCTCATTACCGACTTCCTTACCGAACGGTTGAATGGCAAGCTCGAAAAACTCCCCGCTGATGACCCAAAACGGGAGAAACTGATTCAGCAATTTGTTCCCGCTGCGTGGCTAGAAGATGCTGCACGGCGTGTGGCACAAATTCAACGAGCTACGCATATTCTCAAACCGATGCACCCTGATGCCAAAGGCACGAATCTTTATTGTCCGCCCAACACCTTGCCCGCTTTGGATGTGGTCGGAAGTCATTGTTTGGGTGATGATTTTGCGCCCGATGTCGTTGGCAATGCCGCTGCTTTGGATGTGTATAAATTCCTGAAACAAACTTACCAAGACGGTGAAAAAGAGCGTAGTTTGTTGGATTTAGCCATTGCCGAAGATGCCGATTTTGCCGCCGCTTTAAGCAATGACTCCGCGCAAGCACAGGCATGGATGCAAGCCTTTGCCGCTCTGGTTCAACCACGCGGACGCATTGCATCGCATACGTTTGCCAAGCAAATTTATTGGGCGGTTGATGATGACGAGAATAATGAGTTCCATCTAATCGCGCCTTTGTATTCCAGCCCACTGGCGCATTGGATGTTTAAGCGTTTAAAGAACGACCGTTTTAGCGAAGAAGCCAAAGCTGCCCGCGAAGCCCGCAAAGCGAATACCTTTAGTGAACGTGCTGTCCATGAATACCCCCATCTGGCTATGCAGCAATTGGGTGGATCGAATCCGCAAGGTATCAGTCAGCTCAGTTCAGAACGCTTGGGGAACAATAACCTTCTAGCGTCTTTACCGCCTATTTGGAAAACGCAAGGGGTCAAACCGATTTATAAAACGGAATCACTTTTTAGCCGTTTTGAGAATCGCAAAGCCGTGCGGAAAATCGTCAAAACTTTGCGCGATTTTTTGAAAACCGACCCGAATCCAACCCTTGAAACCCGCAATCAACGCGCGGCGTATATCGAGGATTTGATGGATGAATTTTTCCAATTTTCTGCCGAATTATGGGAATTAAGCGAATCGCAAGCAGGGTGGACGCAGCACGATGATTGCCTTTTGGATTCCGCGCAATGCCATTGGCTAGACCGTGATGGCGTACCAAAACCCGTTCCAACCGATACGAATGAACGCATTAGTGCGGCGTTTGCGCGGTGGCTTAATGCCGAATTGAAGGATTTACCCATGAGCGATTCTGAATTTTTGGCGTGGCGCAAAACCATGAACGATGCGATTAAAACCGTAGAACGGGAGGGAACGTATGCCGCATAAAGCTATTTTGGTCTTGCCCCGTATTCGGGTGCAAAACGCGAATGCGATTTCGAGTCCTTTAACGTGGGGCTTTCCCTCTATCACGGCTTTTACGGGTTTGGCAACGGCTTTGGCGCGGCGGATTCAAGCGGATACCGAGAACACTGCGCTATCGGGTATCGCGTTGAATGGAAGCATTGGTGTGGTGTGTCACGGGTTTGATGCCCAAGTCACCGAGGGCGGTTATACGCATAGCTTTTGTTTGACCCGCAATCCGCTGCTTTCCAATGGCGCATCGGCGGCGATTGTGGAAGAAGGGCGTGTGCATTTGGATATTACGCTCGTCTTGGAAGTGTCGATTAACGATGCTTTGCTCAACGATGAACCGCGTGCGCAATGTGCGGCGGCCATTCGAGAGCATCTTGCTGCCATGCGTATTGCGGGCGGTAGTGTGATGCCGAATCAGCATCCACATCACAAAAAACCTTCTATCGTGTTATTGCCGGATGATTCCGAGAAGCGCGAAAAAGAATTCAAGCGTTTAGCCCGCCAATGGCTGCCCGGATTTGCGCTGGTGGGACGGGATGATGTGTTGCAACCTCCTTCGCAGCATACTTTACTCGATTCGTGGTTAAAGCAGGTGCAGCTTACATACCGTGCTACGAAAAACGAAGCAAACGGCGCAGTTGAATGGACGCGGGATGAGCGCAAAGGCTGGCTGGTTCCGATTCCGGTGGGGTATGCGGCTTTGTCGGAACTGCATCCGGCGGGTAGTGTGGCGGGGGCGCGAGATGCTGGCGTTCCTTTCCGGTTTGTGGAAAGCGTGTATTCCATAGGCGAATGGGTGAGTCCGCACCGCTTACGGAACGCGGAGCAAATTTTGTGGCGCACGCAGTTCGATGCCGATAAAGGTTTGTACCGCTGCGTCAATCGCTACCAACCGATTACTGCACCGCAAGTTGCTGAACCGGAAGTAAGAAAAGCGCATTTTGAATGCGAAGATGAAGACGAATAACTGAAAACTGACAACTGACAACTGAAACAATATTTTTGAAGGAAACCCTATCATGGCAACCAAAAACACGAGCAACACCCTCCAAACCGCTTCCGTTTTAGCGTTTGAGCGCAAACTCGATACATCCGATGCGTTATTTTTTGCGGGAAACTGGAGTGACCGCGCCAACTCCAGCCAATGGGCAAGCGTTCAGGTGCGGGAAAAATCGGTACGCGGCACGATTTCTAATCGGCTCAAAACCAAAGACCAAGACCCTGCGCTATTAGATGCAAAAATCCAAAGTCCGAATCTGCAAACGGTGGATGTCGCCATGCTGCCCGCCAATACCGATACGCTCAAAGTCAGCTTTACGCTGCGGGTATTGGGCGGAGCGGGAACACCTTCGGCGTGCAATGCAGCGGATTACCAAGCCAAGCTCTTGGCAACCGTTCAAACTTATGTGCAGACGCAGGGCTTTGGCGCACTGGCGCACCGCTATGCCAGCAATTTGGCGAATGGTCGGTTTTTGTGGCGCAATCGCTTGGGCACGGAGCAAATCGAAGTCCAAATCGCCCACTGGTCGCAAGGAATGGCGCAGAAAACGTGGAACTTTGATGCGTTGGCGCTTTCGCTGCGGGATTTCAACGCCCAATCGGATGATTTGGCAGAAGTCGCGGCGTTGATTCAAAGCGGGTTAGAAGGAAAGCGGCACGTACTCTTGCAAGTTACCGCCTTTGCACGGGTGGGCGCGGGACAGGAAGTGTTTCCATCGCAAGAGCTGATTTTGGATAAAGGCAAAAGCAAAAAAAGCAAAACGCTTTACCACGTTGATGGCGTGGCGGGAATGCACTCGCAAAAACTGGGCAATGCCTTGCGCACGGTTGATACATGGTACGGCGAGGAAGGCGAGACTGTCAGCCCGATTGCGGTAGAACCTTATGGCTCGGTGACCACCGAAGGGCGGGCGTATCGCCAACCCAAGGATAAGACGGATTTTTACAACCTGTTCGATAACTGGTTGATTAAAGACAAAATTCCGGCGGTGGAGCAACAACATTTTGTGATGGCAACGTTGGTGCGGGGTGGTGTGTTTGGCGATTCGGGTAAAGATACTAATTAAAAATGAGGTGCTTATGAACCATTATCTGGATATTACATTGCAACCCGATCCTGAGTTTGATGCGCTCGATTTGATGGATGCACTCTATGCCAAGCTGCACCGTGCCTTTGTTAGCATGAATAATCAGCACATTGGTGTGAGTTTTCCCGCTATTCAAAGCGGAAAGCTGGGGCTGGGAAAGACGCTGCGCCTACATGGAAGCGAATCGCATTTAAGCGCCCTCATGGCGGTGAATTGGCTGACTGGAATGCGGGATCATGTGGAAGTTTCTGCGATTTCGCCCGTTCCAAGCGATTGCACTCGTTATGGTGTGATGAGCCGTGTGCAAGCCAAAAGCAACCCCGAACGTGAACGCCGCCGCCTGATGCGCCGTAAAGGTGTGGACGAGGTTACTGCACGCGAAAAAATCTCCGATTCCAGCGCTCAACGATTGAGTTTGCCCCATGTGCGATTGCGTAGCCAAAGTACGGGGCAGAAATTTTGCTTATTCATCCAACAAGGTGAAATGGTGAATGCGCCAGCGGAAGGTATTTTTAACACCTACGGCTTGAGCGCCACCGCAACCGTACCCCTTTTCTGACCCTTTTTTTATCCACAGAAAAAATCCCTTGTAAATCAATGAGTTGCAAATAGCCTTATTTTTTGGGTCAAAACCTCAAAAAGTAGCCATTCGTTTTGCGAATCAATGATTTATCGGGGATAATTTGCAGTGAACTGCCGGATAGGCAGCTTAGAAAGCGAGATGGAAGAGGAAGAAATGGGATGGGAAGTGAACTGCCGGATAGGCAGCTTAGAAAAAACCACGTTTGAGCGCACCCGCAAAGCATACGTGAACTGCCGGATAGGCAGCTTAGAAATCTGGGAGTGCAAAAAATCTGGCAGAAATATCGTGAACTGCCGGATAGGCAGCTTAGAAAGCAAAGAATACCCGGGCGGATCGCTCAATATTGTGAACTGCCGGATAGGCAGCTTAGAAAAGTCCGAATGATTCGCAGCCAGCATGTCTTGGGTGAACTGCCGGATAGGCAGCTTAGAAAAGAAGCAGCACCAGAAGCAGCACCAGCACCAGGTGAACTGCCGGATAGGCAGCTTAGAAAATCTCAAGACCTACCGTTGTCGTATTCCAGGATGTGAACTGCCGGATAGGCAGCTTAGAAATTAATTCAGCACAACAAGTCCATACTCTTTGAGTGAACTGCCGGATAGGCAGCTTAGAAAGTGCGAAAAATGTAACAAACTAAAGGGAAAAAGTGAACTGCCGGATAGGCAGCTTAGAAAACGCGCCGCGAGTTGTAGCGGCATGGTGCTGGGTGAACTGCCGGATAGGCAGCTTAGAAAATATACGCATCATCTGCGATCTGGGAAACAGTGTGAACTGCCGGATAGGCAGCTTAGAAATCTTCAAAAACTCGTTGGTAATACAAAATAGGGGTGAACTGCCGGATAGGCAGCTTAGAAACATGATTTTTACTCCTGTTTTGTGTTTCGATGAGTGAACTGCCGGATAGGCAGCTTAGAAAATCACGCGCTAATGTACGAGACGGGGGTATGGGTGAACTGCCGGATAGGCAGCTTAGAAAGCACGCTGCGGCGATCTTCGAAAATCGCCCATGTGAACTGCCGGATAGGCAGCTTAGAAAAACGAATTTAACGCCCTCTGGCTTGATTTCGTGTGAACTGCCGGATAGGCAGCTTAGAAATTGCATCGAATGCGTGCGCTTGGCACTTACCCGTGAACTGCCGGATAGGCAGCTTAGAAAAGCGCAAAACCCAGCAGAACGTGCCGAGGTCTGTGAACTGCCGGATAGGCAGCTTAGAAATTCGAGCGCGGCGAAAGGGGGACGGAAGGATTGTGAACTGCCGGATAGGCAGCTTAGAAAATAAGGCATAAGCCTCTCGATCAGCTCTTTGCGTGAACTGCCGGATAGGCAGCTTAGAAAATTGGGTAGCGTAATTGCACCGGACAGCAGGGGTGAACTGCCGGATAGGCAGCTTAGAAATCATACGGTTCCCATCGGGTGATCGTGTTGGTGTGAACTGCCGGATAGGCAGCTTAGAAAACTCTCGTGTTCGCAGTGAGATGCTGAGTCAAGTGAACTGCCGGATAGGCAGCTTAGAAAATCGGGGAAAAAAGAATATAAGCAGGTGTTTGGTGAACTGCCGGATAGGCAGCTTAGAAATAACCGCAGCCCAACACGAGCCACTACATAATGTGAACTGCCGGATAGGCAGCTTAGAAAATTGCTTACCATGCTTTGATTTCACTTCGCCGGTGAACTGCCGGATAGGCTGTAAGCGTTGGCAGGCAATTTCATTAAAAATCCTTGTAGGAAGCGGCGGCAGCCGCGAATGGCTTCTTCTTCGGCTTCAATCTTCAGCCGATTCCAATTTTCAAAGATTCGCGCCTTCCGACGCTTCCTACCAAATTGCCTTTCGCCAAAAAGAAACCCCGTTGGAGTAAAAATAAAAAACTGCCTCATGCACAAAAACACTGAGCGGTTGAATAATGGGTAATGGTATCATTTAAAATGATATGCTAGAGGTTGCTGAAGAATAGTAGGTCAGCGAATAGTGGAGCGCAACAGTATATCTGTGGAGTATATGGGCGCAGTGGAATGATTAACCCCAATCAGAGAGAAGGATAATGACAAAATCTAATATGAATTGGGTAGAGGAATCATTGAAGCTATTTAAAATGGAAAGACCAGATCATTTTACCCATTACAACCATTGTCACGATTGCTATGACAATGATGTCATGTTTCGCCGTCAAACCATTGAAAGCATTGGAATGAAGGAATTAGGAAATTACCTTGGTTTTGAGCCGCTTCATTATTGCACCGCAGAGGGTAAAAGATATTTTACACCAGCACTCATTCGATTAACGTTAGAAACCGTTGATACCGAGTTTTATTTTTACCAATTTGCATACCATTTACAAAATGAAGAATATTATTTAGCCTGCACGCCAGAACAACGTAGCTTTATGGCGAGTTTTATTTTGTATATGATAGAACAATATACCATCAAACTTGATGATGAAGGTTGTGATGAATTTGTGTTGAATGCTTATGAATTATGGAAAGGTAGTGATAATAAAAAAACCGCCCCATGCGCAAAAACACAGGGCGGTTGAATAATGAATGCGATTAACGTTATAATTAACGGTTCATTTTAAAACAATACTTGCAAACCCAATTTGAAACTCCGTCCGGGCAACGGTGCTTTATTCGGTGCGGTTTGGGTGAGGATGGAAGTTGCAGAATACGCCAATACATCGCCCATATTGTCCAGTTTCGCTAGCCACAGCCATTGGGTGCGCCCCACATTCTGTTGATAGGTTAGTGCAGCATTGGTGAGCGTGTAAGCATCGGTTTGCGCAGAAGATGCGACGTGATTCGCGCCCAGCCGTGCCGACCAAGCACCTTGTGACCACACCACCGTTGCCCCCACACGGGTGGGTGCAATGCGGGGCAGGCTTTGGTTGGTGTCGGTGTTGATGGCACGCACGGCATCGGCACGCAATTCCAAATCTAAATGAGGACTGGATTCCCAGATACGGAATTTACCGCTCGCTTCCCAGCCCGTAAACTGCGCCGGAACTTGGGTGTAGGCATACTCGGGTAAATCCGTTTCAGCATTTACTGTACCCGTCGCTTCTTGCGCCAAATAATTGGTAAAGCGATTCACAAATGTGCTGAGTTGAAAACTGTTTTTATTCCCGCTATCTTTCCATTTCACGCCCACATCCATATTGGTGGATTTTTCCAATGTGGCATTCGCATTGCCGATTTCATAAGCGTGGGTGGCGATGTGCGCACCATTGGCGAATAATTCGTAATCCTTGGGCGCACGTTCGCTGTACGAAAGATTACCCGTTAATTGCCAATTCGGAGCGATGTTCCACAATCCGCCCAGCGCGTAACTCTGCGGATTAAAGCGGCGACTCGCGGGCGTGAAACGGCTGATGTCGGGATTGCCTAACGATTCCACTTGCACCGATTCCCAACGTCCCCCTAAACTGATGCGTCCCCATGACAAGGGCAATTCTTCCAAGGCGAAAAGAGCGGTTTGGTCGGTACGGCTAAAGGGCGCGAAGGCTTCTTCTCCGGTTGCCGAAAAGCGGCTGCTATCCCACTGCACGCCCAGCACGCCTTGCCAATCTCCAATAGGGGCATGGCGGGCGGTGAGGCGCATTTCGTTGCCCGTATTCTGAAAGGTCGTTCCCGCAATGCCAGCATCGTATTCGGTGTGCTGGTAATCGCCGTGGCTGGCACGAAATTGCAGGCTTTGAATCCATCCCCCCAGTTTTTCCACATCCCATTCCAAGGCATAGCGATTCGATTGCATCCCGATGGTGACCGCATCTTCTGCCACCGTGCCGTAATCTGAACGGTACGCACTCGCAGACACGCCCAAACGGGTGTTATCGCCGAACCACGTCGTGCCCACTGCTCCGCCGCGTGCCGTCGCCGCTGAATTGCCAATCACGCCCGACGGCAACGGCGCAGCGACATCGCCGCCACTGCGAACAAAGGCATCGGCGTGCAAAGTGAAATTCTCGTCACCCGTTTCGAGTAGCACTGCACCGGATTTTTCCGCGTTTCCCGTTGCCGTACCCAGATGTACTTTGCCCGATACGCCGCCGTCTTTATCGAATAAGCGTTCTTGGGCGATGCGGTTGTCCATCACATTCACCACGCCGCCGACCGCACTACCGCCGTACATCAATGCACCGGGTCCGCGCAATACTTCGATGCGACTCATGGAAATAGGGTCGCTTGGCACGGCGTGGTCAAAACTATGACCGGCTGCATCCACACTCGCGCCGCTGTTTTGCAATACACGAATACGGTCACCATCCAGCCCCCGAATCACCGGACGGCTGGCGTTAGAACCAAAATACGTGCTGCTGACACCGGGCGTTCCATCCAGCGTTTCGCCCAAGGTGGATTGAGAACGTAATAGCAGTGTAGTGCCCGTCAATACGTCAGATGGAGCTATCAAATCCGTAGCACCCAGCGGATTTCCGGTTACCGTTACGCGGTTTAATGCCGATGTTTCGGCGAACGCCATCGGGCTATGGCAAACGCCCACAGCCGTAACTGCCACAGCCGCCAGAGCCAGCGGGTGGCGTACAAAAGAAGTTTTCATGAAAATACCTTGTTGAATCAAAAAATAGGGAAAATTTTGGGTAATTCAACAAGATAAAGGTGGGGCGCGGGCTTGGCACTGTGTATGCCAACGCCGTAAAAAATCGGCATGACTCGCCCGCAAAATCGCAAGCGTGGGCGTTAAAACAAAGGCGATTTGCAATAAGGGCGTGAGCGCATCGCCGTGCCCTAGTTGGTCAAATAATTGGCAATCCACGCCTTCTTCGTGGGCAGACAATAATCCAAAAATGGGAGGAATTTTGGTAGTTTCAAGAGGCGATACGTGCGAAATGGTGGTGATGGTGGTGTGCCCCGCAAATGGATGCAGCGTTCCATGCCACAAGCCCATCGCCTGCGACCACAGCAACGCCAAAACCAATAAACCGACACGCCAAAAACGCCAAACAATCATGTAAGGGATTTTATAACGCCCAATTTAACGCCAGCTTAAACCCCTGCGCAATGGCGCGTTTGGCATCCAATTCTCCAGCTTCCAACGCGCCACCGATTAAATGCACATGATTCATATCGAAACCCGCCGCTTCCAATTCGGCTTGCAACGCACGCTGCGGGGTTTGTCCGGCGCATAAAACAACGGTATCGACGGGCAAGAAAATATCTTTTTCGCCTACGGTAATGTGCAATCCATCATCGTCAATGCGGCGGTAATCGACACCGGAAATCATTTCCACGCCCCGATTTTTGAGCGATGTGCGGTGAATCCAGCCCGTGGTTTTACCCAGACCATCGCCCACTTTACTGGCTTTGCGTTGCAGCAGGTAGACTTTGCGCGGGGCGGGCGGAATCTGCGGTGCTATCAAGCCGCCGCGCGTTGCATCCGTAGAACCGTTCGTATCCACGCCCCATTCAGCGTAAAAATCGGCGGAGGTGGTTGCTTTTTGGTACAACAGATATTCCGCCACATCAAAGCCAATGCCACCCGCGCCGATGATGGCTACGGTTTTCCCGACCGTGCATTTATCGCGCAACACATCCAAATAGCCCACGACTTTGGCATTTTGAACCCCTTCAATGGCGGGAATGCGCGGCGTAATTCCGGTAGCTAGGACAATGTGGCGGTAATTCTGCGCTATTAAATCCGCAGCACGAACCCGTTGCCCCAATTGCAGTTTCACGCCTGTTAGTTCAATTTTCTTGCTGAAATAGCGCAGCGTTTCGTCAAATTCTTGCTTGCCCGGAATTTGTTTAGCGATGTTGAATTGCCCGCCAATCGCATCCGCCGCATCAAAGAGCGTGACCTGAAAACCACGCTGTGCCGCGCTGGTAGCGAACGACAATCCGGCGGGGCCCGCGCCGATAACGGCAATGCGTTCGGGAGCAGATGAAGGGGTGAATGAAGGGCTGGGTGCGGGTGAAATTGGAAAAACCGTCTCATGGCAAGCACGCGGGTTTACCAAGCAACTGGTGATTTTTCCGCTAAAAATATGATCCAAGCACGCTTGGTTGCAGCCGATGCAGGTGTTGATTTCATCCGCTTTTCCGGCGGCAGCTTTGTTCACAAAATCGGGATCGGCGAGGAAAGGACGCGCCATGCTCACCATATCCGCCATGCCGTCGGCTAGTACTTGTTCGGCGACTTCGGGCGTGTTGATGCGGTTCGTAGCCACCAGCGGGATAGTCACTTTGCCTTTAAGCTGCTGCGTCACCCATGCCCACGCCGCGCGGGGTACTTTGGTGGCGATGGTCGGGATACGCGCTTCGTGCCAGCCGATGCCCGTATTCAAAATCGTCACGCCCGCCGTTTCCAAGGCTTGGGCGAGTTGGATGATTTCTTCGGTCGTCGAACCGCCTTCCACCAAATCGAGCATCGAGAGGCGGAAAATCACAATGAAATTCTTCCCCACACGGGCGCGGGTGCGGCGCACGATTTCCAGCGGCAACCGAATGCGATTGGCGTAACTTCCGCCCCATGCGTCCTCGCGGTGATTGGTGGCAGCAACGATAAATTGGTTGATGAAATACCCTTCCGAACCCATGATTTCCACCCCGTCATAGCCCGCGCTTTGGGCAAGGGCAGCGGCGTGGGCGTAATCGTCAATGGTTTGTTCGATTTCCTCCGCCGTCAACGCGCGTGGGCGAAACGGGCTAATCGGTGCTTTCAACGCACTGGGCGCAACCAAGTTGGCATGGTAGGCGTAGCGCCCCGCGTGCAAAATCTGCATACAAATTTTGCTGCCTTCTGCATGAACGGCGGCGGTAATTGGGCGGTGTTTTTCTGCTTCTTCCGGCGTGGTCATGGTGGCGCTGTGGGCAAAAATACTGCCTTGCACATTGGGCGCGATGCCGCCCGTCACCATCAGACCCACACCACCGCGTGCGCGTTCGGCGTAAAAAGCTGCCATGCGCTCAAAGCCGTGGGGCGCTTCTTCCAAACCAATGTGCATCGAACCCATTAAAAAGCGATTTTTCAGGGTGGTAAAACCCAAATTCAACGGGGTAAAAAGATGAGGATACATAAAGGAATCTTAAAAATTAACGCCGCACCACCACGAACACGCCGAGCAGCACCAAGAGCGTTCCGGCAACCAATCCGGCGGATAGCGGTTCATCCAGCAGCAGCACGCCCATTGCCATCGTGGACATGGGGCCAATCATGCCCACTTGTGCCGCGAGACCGGAGCCGATGCGTTCAATCGCCATCATCACCAGCATGACAGGAACAACGGTACACGCGATAGCATTGAAAATCGAGAGGGTAATTACGGGCATCGGCACATTCAGCAGCGATTCCAGCGGGCGCAGTGCCACAAATTGCGCTATACAAAATCCGCACGCCACCGAGCTTGCCAAACCCACCAAGCGCATCGAACCGATACGTTGCACCATCTCGCCGCTAAAGAAAAGGTAAATCGCATAACTCACCGCGCTGCCAAATACCAATGCCGTGCCCAACACCACATCGCTGCCTTGCAACATCGTTTCTTTGGCAAACACCAACAGCACACCCGCGTAGCTAATCACCATGCCCACTAATTGAGAACGATGAATCCCCCGTTTGGCAAACACCAAGCCCAATAACAGCACCAATGTAGGGTTAAGGTAGAGAATCAGACGCTCCAAGGAGGCGGTGATATATTGCAACCCTGCAAAATCCAAAAAACTTGCCAAGTAGTAGCCAGAAAATCCCAAGCCTACAATACCCCACCAATCAAAAGAGGTCAAAGTGTGATTTTTTTGACCGTTTTGGCTTTTTTTGCGTTCTGATTGACAACCAGCCCACCAACTTATCGTTAAGAAGAACGGTAGAGCGAAAATCATGCGTAACATGATAAGCGTGATGGCATCCACACCATAGCGGTACGCGAGTTTGACAATAATGGCCTTGCCACTGAAGGCGACTGCTCCTACCATTGCCAAAGAAACTCCAACTGCTATTGATTTAGGAGCTGGTAACGCATATCCTACGGGTGTTATAGCCATTTTTGATAAGAAAGTGATGAGAGAATAATCATGATTGAACGCAGTCCCTACACGGTTTTAATTGTTGATGATTCACCCGAAAATCTGTACTGCTTGAACGAATTGTTGAAGCCACAGTACCGCATTCTGGCAGCGAATTCCGGGAAGGAGTGCCTGCGATTGCTTCAGGGAGCGAATCGACCCCATTTGATTTTGCTTGATGTCATGATGCCGGAGATGGATGGTTTTACGGTCTTCAAAAAATTGCGCACTACCGAAGAAACCAAAGATATTCCGGTGATTTTTCTCACCGCCATGATTCAAGCCAAAGATGAAGAATACGGTTTAGATTTGGGCGCGGAAGATTACATTACCAAACCCATTCGCCCTTTGGTGGTATTGGCACGGGTGCGAATGCAGTTGGAATTAAGTATGGCTCGCCAGTCGATAAAAACCCGCAATGCACAATTAGAAGCCAAAGTGCAGCAGCATATAGAAGAAAACGACATGATTCAGCGGGCAAGTATTCGGGCATTGGCACATTTAGCCGAAATGCGTGACCCTGAAACAGGCAACCATATTCTGCGTACCCAAGGTTATGTGCGATTATTGGCTTCTAAACTACAAAACCATCCCCGTTTTTCTGCAACGTTAAGCCCTTCTTATATTGATATATTAAGCCAATCGGCTCCTCTGCACGATATTGGCAAAGTAGGGATTCCCGATTATATTCTGTGCAAACCCGGAAAACTCACGCCAGATGAATGGATCATTATGAAAACCCATGCCAAACGCGGTAGTGATGCGATTGAAATGGCAGAGCATGATTTGGAAATGTCGTTACCCTTTTTGGTACTTGCCAAAGAAATTTCCCATTGGCACCATGAAAAATGGGATGGAAGTGGTTACCCCGATGGATTGCAAGGCGATGCAATTCCTATTTCTGCACGTTTAATGGCGATTGCCGATGTATTTGATGCGTTGATTTCTGTGCGTGTTTATAAACCCGCGATGCCGCCATTACAAGCCCAAAAAATCATTAGTGATAGTCGGGGCAGCCATTTTGACCCTGATATGACAGACATTTTTATTGAACACTACGATGAGTTTGTTGCGATTGCAGAACAGTATCGGGAAGTTTGAGCGTTATCGTGTTGAAAAATGTGTCCATTAAAAATCGCCTTACCTTATTTATTTTAACTTTATTTTTAGGCTGTATATCGGTTTTATCTGTTTATGCCACTTATATTTTAGAATATGAGGGTAATGATGATTTAAATAAACAATTATTTAAGACAACGGTGTATATCGCTAAAAACATAGATAAAGAAATACAAAAAAGATTTTCTGCGCTTAATTTTATTGCAACTGAAATTGAAAAATCAAAACCGTCCGATACCGCTTTTAATCAAGGCATATTGGATAGCCGACCTCTCGTATTCAAAGTATTATTTAATGGAGGGTTGGTAGTTATTGATGGCGATGGTAAAACATTAGCAGCCGCCCCTCTTTCCCAGTCACGTACCAACATCAACTGGATGCAGTTTGAATCCGTTTCCAATGTCTTTATCAACCGCACGCATGGTATTAGCGAGCCATTTTTTCACCCTGCATTGAATGCTCCCGCTGTATTTTTAATTACCCCTATTAAAAATGAAAAAGGTTTTATCAAGGGTGCTGTCATTGGAATCATCAATTTATTGGAAGAAAATTTCCTGAGTATCATTCCTCCCCCCGGTTTGGGTGCGACGGGTAGTTATACGATAGTCGATATACTACACCAATCGGTAGTAATGAACAGCCAAAATAATAAATATATTCTTGATAAATTCATCAATAACAAACAAGAATCCATTATTTCTGCTACTCCTAATGGCTCTAGTATTCCTAGTATTCCTAGTATACCTAGTATTCCTAGTATTTCTAGTGATTTGTACAAAATTCCTGCTACCAACTGGGTTGTGTTTGGTATCTTGCCAAAGAAAGAAGCCTTTCTTTCAATTTATTTATTGCAAAATAGTATGCTATGGGCAAGTCTTTTATTAAGTTTGTTTGCCGGAGCATTAAGTTGGTGGATATTGAAAAATGAATTAGAACCCCTCTTTTCAACCATCGAACACATAACCCATATCACTGATATAGCATTAACAAATGAGCATATTTATTCATTACCCATCAAGCGGCATGATGAATTGGGTCAGTTGATAGCGAGTTTTAATTATTTACTTCAATCTATCCACCAACGTGAACAGGCTTTGCGTGATAGCATGATGCAGCGTATTATTGAAGAAACCAAAGCCAGAAAAGAAATTGAATTAACTACGGTGAATTTGCGCAAGCTCTCACTGGCAGTCGAACAAAGCGCTGAAAGTATTATTATTACCGATACCGCCGCCCGCATTGAATATGTGAACGAAGCCTTTATTCAATCCAGCGGTTATTGCCGAGAAGAGTTGATTGGAAATACGCCCGCTATTATGCGTTCGTTGAAAACAACGCCAGATATTTATAATGACCTCTGGCAAACCATTAAAAGCGGGAATACATGGAAAGGGAAAATGTACAATGTGCGAAAAGATGGTAGTGAACTGGTAGAATTTATCATCATTACCCCTTTGCGGGATGCTAATGGCATTATTACCCATTATGTAGGGGTGCAAGAAGATATTACCGAAAAAACCCGTATTGGTTTAGAATTGGATCGTTACCGCAATCATTTAGAAGAATTGGTAACCGTGCGCACCCAAGAACTCACCCAAGCGCGGATGAAAGCCGATGCTGCCAACGAAGCCAAAAGTCAATTTCTGGCAAACATGAGCCATGAAATCCGCACCCCTTTGAATGCGATTATTGGATTAACGCATTTACTCAAACGGTCGGATTGTAATCTTCAACAAAAACAGCGTATCGAAAAAATTGACCATGCAGGGCAACACTTGCTTTCTATTATCAATAATGTGCTCGATTTATCCAAAATTGCGGCGGGTAAAATGGAATTGGATAACATCCATTTCCACCTTTCTGCTTTGTTGGAGGATGTCATATCGTTGATGCGCGTGGTGGCACTTCACAAAAATGTAGAATTGTCGATTGAATGCGAAGCCACGGAATTATGGCTTTATGGTGATGCCATGCGATTGCGTCAGGCATTATTGAATTATGTGGGCAATGCCATTAAATTCAGTGAGCAAGGAAATATCATTTTGCGTGCAATCCTTCATAAGGATTATAAAAATTATGAAAATAATAAAAATAATAAAAATAATGAGATATTGGAAATACTGTTTGAAGTGGAAGACCAAGGTATTGGAATTCCCGCAGAGAAAATTCCTTTTTTATTTGAAGCATTTGAGCAAGGCGATAGTTCCACCACACGCAAACACGGCGGCACGGGCTTGGGTTTGGTGATTGCACGCAGTATGGCGCATCTCATGGGGGGGCAAGTCGGTGTGCGCAGCACGGAAGGCAAGGGCAGTACCTTCTGGCTTACTGTTCAGATGGAGATTTCCTCCCACGCCAGTTCACCGCAATACGTCTATGCGCCCAAACTCAGTGCGAACGATGGGCATCAGCGCCTACAACAATACAGTGCCCGTATTTTGTTGGTGGACGATAGCCTCATCAACCGCGAAGTAGCCTGCGAATTGCTGCATAACACCGGATTAACGGTGGATACCGCAGTGGATGGTATGGAAGCGCTGCAAAAAGTTCACCAAACCCGCTACGACCTGATTTTGATGGATGTGCAAATGCCCCGCATGAATGGTTTGGATGCAGCACGCGCCATTCGCAACCTAGCGGGTTACCTCCATACGCCGATACTCGCCATGACCGCCAATGTATTTGGCGCGGATAGGATGGAGTGCCGAGAGGCGGGCATGAATGACTTTATCGGCAAACCCGTAGAACCCTCCATGCTCTACCAGCGTTTATTGACATGGTTACCGGAAAGTACCGTATTACCATCCTTATTAACCCATGAATCCGTATCAAATATCGAATCTACAAAAGAAAATAAAAATAAAAATGAAATTATTCTCCAAGCATTGGATCAATTACCCGGATTGAATACAACGCAAGGTTTAACGGCGGTACGAGGTAATATAGAAAAATATCTGGAAGTGCTGACGGCTTTTTCCCATAATTATAAAAAAGAAGTATTGTGTTTTAGCCATTATTTGGAAGCGGGAAAATATCCCACACTCCAAAATCTTTCGCATACCTTGAGAGGAACTGCCGCTACGCTCGGGGCATACCGATTGGCAGATTGGATTCAACAACTGGAAAGCCAGCTCACCATCCATATTCATGATCCCATGCAGCGCCCTTTGCATCATTTGGTGGTGGCGGTTGTACAAGAATACAACACGCTATCCGATTCCATATTGGCGTGCATTGCCTACCAAGCTCCAGACAATTCGATCGAAAATACAAACCAAGATACAAATCAAGATAAAAATCAAAATGCGGTAAACGCAGCGATATTTGATGATGCACAACATCAGCATCTTGAAAACGTATTGAATGAATTGGATATTCTGCTAGAGCAGGGCGATACCGCTGCCATTGCCCTGTTTGAGCAAAATGCCCCCAGCTTACGCTTAGTAGGGGGTGCAGAATTTGACGCATTGGCGTATCAAATCAAGCGTTTTGGATTTACACAGGCACAATCGCATTTACGCGAATTACGCGAATTGCATAAATCACATAAATTACGTGAATTACGTGAATTACCCCACTTTAATGAATAACCGGAGGTTTTATGTTCAAAATTTTTGAATTTTTTTTTGGTTCCAGTAAGAACGAGCGCCAAAACGAAAATCAGAAGAATCATAAAGAGGTTTCTGAAAGCCAATTAGCCCATGAAATGGTACGGGCTGCGGATGGCTTGGATATAGAAACTGCGATAGCCACCCATGAAAATTGGAAACTACGCCTACGTTTGTATTTGGCGGGTACATCGCAAGAGGTATTTTCCCCCAATGTGGTTTGTCTGGATGACCGCTGCGATTTGGGTAAATGGATTTATAGCAAAGGGGCAACCCATCTTGGAAAATACCCGGGGTTTAGTGCTCTGCAAAGCCACCACAAACTTTTTCACCATACCGCCTCCAATATCATTTCTTTGATTC
>JBDKGR010000018.1:0-25048 GCA_039798085.1 Pseudomonadota bacterium | reverse complement strand
AATCCGCGCAAACGTCAATGCCGTGGTTAAAGGCGTTGGACTTGGAGAATTAAAAGAATCTGAGTCTTTGTAGTTTCCGAACCCTTGGAGCGCATCCAATCCGGCAGTAACGATATGCCGCTTGAATCGTTCCCGCTTTTGTCCTCGTCCAAGCCGCCGAGAACGATTAAATCTCCGTCCTTAGCAGTTATTTGGGTCGTAATCTCGCGCTTGTTCAAGGTGGGCGAGTTGTTCACGCCGGTGGTGGTTTGAACGAACGTGCTTAATTGTTGGAAGACGTGGAGGTCAATGGTATTAGCGTGTACCGTGGGCTTTATGGCAAAGATAGTGCCAGACGGTTTGTACTCGACCGACTGAACCGGATTACCGTTTTTGTCAAGTTGGACGCTACCAAGAACCGGAACATCCGAACCGACCGAGAAACGGGCATCACCACCGCTTTTGACCCGAAGGGACGGTGTGGTGATGGTTTTGAAACGGGAATCGGTGGACAGGGCAGAAAGCACGGTATCAAGGTTGCCAGTGCGAACGGTTAGCGAGTTGCCGGACACCACACCAAACGCCACGCCAATGGAATTACCGACTACGTCAGCAAACAGCCTGATCGCATTGGTATCCCTAGCGCCAATGGCAACTTCATAAACGACCCCTTTGACCAACAATTCGCCGACCGGAGTATCCAGTTGTTCGAGGAGCTTTTGGAAGGCATCAATCTCAATTTGAGGGGCATGGAATACCAAGGCATCCAAAATGCCACCAGCAGCCGAGCCCCTAGGCACAGCACTGGTGCGTTGGTTGAATTTGCCCACCTTGAATAAGGCACTGGCGATGTCGATAAGGCTTGACGCGCTGCGATATTTGGGCGTGTAGAAGAAGTAATCCAGCTCCGGCTCTTTGGGCTTTTCTTCCTGCGGTTTGACCTTTGGGCGGATAAGCACGTAGCCGTTCTTTGCCTCAGCAAGAATGCCGATGGTGTCCAAGTAATCGGCAATGAACGCGCCCAGCTTCGCACGGTCGTAGTCCTTGAAATTCAGGGTCACGGTTTTTTGGGATTCGAGCAAGTCAGGGTGCAGAGCGAAGTTCTTCTTCAAAATCTCTGGGTAAACGACAGTCAAAAAATCTACCAGCGCCACACCGTTAAAGCTCAAGGTCACCGACTTATCGGGAACGGGCGGAGGCGCGGCTTTAGCGGGCGTTAGAGCGACGAAAAAGGCGAGTAGCAGGGCTAGGGCGTATTGGGTCATGGTAATGGCTTAGGAGCTGTTTTGACCATGCCAAAACTAGAGGATGAAGGGGCACGGTAGGGGTCAAAGCGCCCATGTTTCACTATCGGTTCACAGTCAGCACTCGTAAGCGCCGATAGAACGCCTTGATTCGTAAAGCAGCGGCAGCCGGATTTATCGCAGTAGCCACCGTGCACCACTGGCATAACAACGACCGTGCGTAGTTCCTGATACGCCGGAGCGGATTCGGGGAACGTGCTCACCTTGGGTATCCAATCGACCCTATCATCAATCGGCTTTTTATGATTAGCGCCAGCAAATAAAGAGCTATCCGAACCAACACCAGCGCCAACGACAACGGGAGAAACGGGTTTCTCAAAAAACCGTTGATTCATTCGACCATAAACGATATAGGCAACGATGACCAAAAATAAAACGGCAAACAAACCAATAAAAACCGCGCGAGGTATTCCACGGATTGGTTTAACGTGCACCGATGCACTTTTATAAAGACCAAAGACACGCTCAGGTAGCTTATAGCGATGGTGATTAGTGCAAGTCTTCCAAGCTATTGACTCACTACATTCGGGCCACTCATACCAGTGACGACCTAATATACCCATGTCCCGAATATGCACATGGCGACCGACCAAGGAGCGGACGTTAGAGTCAATCAACTTCGGGTTTTGGGTTGTCAGGAATATGTCAATCCCTTTATGGCGATGTGTTTCCATTTCGCTGACATGCAGTGGGACAGCAGCAGATGCGGGGCGAGGTCGCCATTTACGCTGCGCTTCATCGACCACCAGCACCGCGCCATCCGGTAAATCAATATGCCAAGTCGAGGCATCACACGGGAAATGCGGGATGGTGAGACCTTCCAAGCCATCTACAAAAAGGGGACGGTCACCCAGTTCGGAGTACATCAAATCCACAAGCGCCGCCGTTTTCCCCGCGCCTGGCATTCCAGTAAACAAGGTAATCATAAAAGCCCCAGCTTTTTGACAGCAGCAAGAGAGACCCGCGCCACCATCGCACCAGCCAAAATACTCATAATTTCACCGCCACCCATTAAGCCAACCAAAGCGGCAAGGTCAGACGGCAAACCATTAAAGTAACTTTTAGCATTGGACAACAAGGTATTAACAACGGATGAAAGAGAGGCATAAGACACCAGGCCAATGCCAAGAGACAGCAATATTTGACGGACTGCCGGAGCAGCGAGAGAGACCAACCAAGTGCCAAGAGCGCCCATTATTCCAACCCTCTGATGAAGATAAAACCAGCGGTAACCCACGCCATCGCTAATAGCAATGGGCGAATCATGCTAAAAAAATTACACGTAGGCGACCAGTCAAAAGCTCCCCATTTACCAATCTGATAAGGCTGAGGGCAACCACCACCCGACAACCAGCCAGAATCCGGCGTAATAGATTCAATAGTTAATTCCTTGGTTTTCAAGTCCTGAATAGATGGAGTATTCAAGTTAGGCTTTGCACACGCCAAAATATCGGGAAACAACGTACAAAGACCGGGGACAGCAGCAATAGCGCGAGAAATTGCGTCAGATATAACTCCAACATCAAGAGGAGGATTTACTGGAATAGCAGGGTTTGCAGGAATAGCAGGGTTTGCAGGAATGGCAGGGTTTGCAACTACAGGGGACGTTGTATTGTTATTGGGTAAATACGGAGCAGGAGAAGATGCAGGATTTGTAGGATTTGCAGGATTTGCAGTACCAGAAAAAACAGGAACATTGACCGGAATAATGTCCACACCGGGCGGGCTAGAAGGGTCATTACGAGCGACAACGACGGTAGAAGGCTGCCAAAGGGCAGGACGAGAAGCAGAAACCGCAGAAACCGCAGCAGTAACCGCATTAACAATGGCAGGAACGGATGAAGCAGGCACACCGCCAACGGCTGAAATGGCTTGCTGAACAGCCGATGCAATAGACGACGAACTAGGAGACGCAGGGTTGGAAGAATTAGCGATAGCATCACGCACGTAATTGCCAATCATGTCGGTAGCAGCCTTCGAAGCACCAGCGCCAGCCGCAGCAGCACGAGCAGCTTCTTGACCGGCAGACCAACCAGTTCCGGTAGCGTCTAAAGGAACCGGTGAACCTTGGGGGACAACCACAGGAGGAGAATCAAGCACAGGACGACCAACTGGCAGAGCCATATCAGTACCAGACGGCCAGCTATTCATAATCTCGGGGGGAGGCAAACCACCAGATGCCAAATCTGTAATTATTTCTTCATTCGTTGGAGGCGGACGTTTTTGGACACAAGTTTCAAAAACATTATCGTTCCAACCATTATCGTAATTATTATATTGCCAGCTAGTCCTAGCAATACGAGCGCATCCAGCATTACCTGAAACGCAACTATAGTCAACACTGCGAACAAGATGGGACGGAGGGCTATTTTGAGGTGCTATCTGATAATCAGTAGTTTTACAAAACACATCATCTTTTGGCTTAACCGTTTGAGTAATAGGGTCATAAATATAACCGTTACCGCGAGTCAGATATGCAGCAAGCGCCGCAGCACCAGCAACAGCAACAAAGACATAGGGATTACCTACTATAAGACGAGCAGCAAAAATAGCAGCAGCAGGCGTTGTACGAATAACAGACGTACCAAAATTGACAATACTGTTACCTAAATTAACGGTAACAGGGACGGTAACAGCGCCAGCAGCACCAAAACCCCCAGCCGGTGCATATGTATATGTTCCACCAGCACTTCCAAGAATACCATCACCCACTGCAACAGATTGAGATAATGCAACGGGTGAAGCTAAAGAAAAAATCAAGGAAAAAAATAAACGGATTTTCATATATCAATCAACCGTTAAAAAGAATCCAAAATGCACCAAGAAATGCAAGTGCAACAAAGACCGCTAGGGGTGTCATGAATTAACCGCCTTTTTCAGAACAACAAACGACCATGCTAAAAACCAGACGGCAACGACCATCCCGGATAAAAGAAAGGAATCCTGATAATCAATAAGCTGGCATTGCTGTGGCTGCAAAGTCACCGCTTTTGAAAATGTCGTGCCTGTTATCGCACCGGTGAATTTGTAAGTAGCGACAAGACCATCTACCGACACGTCCGCAACATAGGGTTCTATGGTGCTGGGGACATTGGTCGAGGTTGTCGTAGTGCAATAGGGATTACCGTTATTACAAGGAACGGTTGACGAAATGACGGATGCGGGAGAGCCGAAAACAAAAACCCCACCAGTCTGACCCGATACAGATGCAACAACGGCACTATTCGCGCTTTCGTAGCAGTTTGAACCAGACTGGTAACCCATGATTAAGCCCCGCCAACCGCGCGACGAATGACCTTGAACGCGGCAAATGCAAGCATCACGAGAATAACAAGACCGCCGATCGTCGTGACGTCACCCTGCAAATCACCCAATCCCGTAGAGACAGAGGCAGGAATGAAGCTCGCAGCATTAGCACCAGCAGCACCAAGGGCAGCAGCGCCAGCAGCAACAGGAGCAAAACCTTTACGGCAAAAACGGGAAGTAATTTTGTTCATGATGAACACCTTTCAAATAGTTAATTAAAAAACTGCAAAAACGCAGCCTATAAATGTTTCAGATGAAACATTTAATAGCTGAGTTATCAAACACGAGGAGGTGAAGGAAGATAAATTCCATCACCTTGGACAAAATGGGGGGGTAAATCTTTCATAATTATTTTTTAGATGAAGAAGGAGCATCTAAAAGCGTGGGCAATTCAGCCGGAAATGCCAGCGTTAAGCCCGACATAATCCCGCCTTCTGATGTTTTCATGGAATAAGTGCGAACTTCAACCGAGACATTCTTACCAATAGCAGCACGCCAAGATGTGAGAACGGCATCCCCAACCTTGAGCGAATCGACAACCGACTTTCCGCGTGATTTGTGCAAAATTTCTGCGGTGTGAGTTTGGCTAATAACGCCAGTTTGTTTATTGGTATTAGAACCAGTAACAACATCCAATAATTGACCAGATAATGTAAGCATTTTTAAGCTACCTTTTTGAGTTGAAAATAAGCAGGGTGAGGGCGTTGATAAAACGCAGGAGGGGAAATTGAACCCAGTGTTACTACGCGGATTCGTGGGCGAAATTGGATGACATTATTCGGAATGGCAATATCCAAACCGTAGGGCATTAAAGCCTTTCTATACTTATAAAATTGAGATTTCTTAAATTTAGTGGATAAATCATCGCCCGCCTGCCACATCCGGTAAACAGCCAGCGACTTGGCATCCAAATCTGCCAAGCAATCAATATCTAATTGAGTGCGAGACATTACAGATTTACGCTCTTCAAAATCGAGATTTATTTGTTTCATATCGAATCTTCCCAAGAATTCGGTTTTGTTTTGGGTAAGCCATCGGGCTTTATAAGTAGTTTCAAACCGGACTAAACCGGAATCGGCACACCATCGCGCCAACTGTTCAAGGTAGGGGTTATAGGCACGTTGCCCCGAGTTCTCAGGGTCTTTTAATCTGCGAGCGTGGCGCAGCAATTCAGGAGCTTTGAGGTAGGCTTTGGAATAGACGAACTTCGAGCCGCGACCAAAGTCCACGGTTTCGCCACCAGGGAACGTGCCAGTTTTAAGGCGGCTTGCTTGCTGACCCGATAGCCAGTTCATGAACAACATGGCATCTTGTTCGCTACCAGCTGAGAAATTTTCGGTAATGTCAATGCGGGTAATGCGTGCACCGGTCCAGAAAATCAAATCATCATCGCTCAAATCGGAGGCTTTGCCCTTACGCGCGTACTCACCCCGAACACCAGCAGTAAACGGAGGCAGCCCAAACGATGCAAGGATTGCGTTAATGCGAATCAGGCACTCACCAAAGCTGTAGCCGAATACGTTATCTTCCCTATCGAATTTGGAGACGTTACCCTCAAATTTGACAGTTTCGCCATCGCTTGAAATGAACAACGAGGATTCATGGCTACCCTCCACACGGGCTTTTGTTACCGCCGTCCAGTCAAGCGAGCCATCAGCGTCATAGCGGAACACCGCACCATCATTGAGCTTTGGAAACGCAGCACCCGAATGGGTTTGGTGGATACTCAACCAGTCAACAAAATGCCCGTATTTGGTAGTCGGTTCCCCGACTACAAGATGGAGGTTATTCCGCTCTAGCGGACTAACTTTACGTGTTACAGGCACGTAAAGCCTTTCAACCCACGAACACCCACCGCAGCTCCTTCGTCGCAGCGTGTGTGTGCGTGTGTGAGGAACTGTTCAATCAAGCGATTAACAAGAGGTTCAAACTCTGGTGAATTAGGCGAAACCAATTCATTAGCCCGCTCATAAGCCCGCTCATAAGCGGCATCAACACGAGCTTGCAATTCATCGAAGTACGAAAGTCGCACGCCGTTGTAATAAACAATCATTCTTGCCACCGATCAGTTAAAACACATACCGGAATCACAACCACCCAAATCAAGAGGAAGCGTGCTGGAATCAAAGGAGAGAGATGAAATGGAACGCATGGAACGATGCAGGAATGCGCGGGGCATTGTTTTCTGCATCTGAATTTCAAGCGCCACCGCTTTTTGAAAATCGGATGGAACTGATAAACGCATATCGCGCCATTCCGCATCACGCATATGAGGGCACATCCAGCATGAGGACTTTGGAGGCTCTGCCCAGCCCATTGAGCGAACCATGCCAAAACAATCGGCTCGGTTCACGCGTAAATCAACTAAGGGGTAAGCGTGTTGCCACCATTTTTCATGGGATACGCGCACGCGGCGGAGCTCGTCGGTAGAAATGCCCATCCAAACCTGAGCATCTTTAACACCGACAGAACGCGCCCAACGCTGGGCAACATAGCGCTTCCAGCGGGTAGAGCATTGGTTCATCAATTTCCCGCCAGTATCAGACGTTCCGAGCGTATAGGCTGGAATCAAAAGACGATTTGCTTCGCCCTCAAACAAATCAGTGGATGCAAAATCAGCGGCGCTAACACGCTCAAGACGAACACCAACAGCTTGGAGCGCCGGAATAGTCCAGCGCTCCAAATAATCCCAAGTAGTCGAGCGCTCACGCGTGGTATCAACAATGAGAGACAAATCGGGTTTCGGCAGTTTCCCAGAACAAATCAATGCAGCAATTGCCGTCGATTGAACGCCGCCACCGCAACTCCAAATAGTAGTAGTCATGCCGCACCTCCAACGGTAGAGGCGGTCACCAGCAAAACCGCAACCGCTGAACCGCCAAGCAAAGCAGCAGAGGATTTACAAGCTGGTGACCATATGGCGGCACGGTGTTGAAGCGATGCAGGACGAAACATTGGCGATTCCTATAAACTTTGGCGGTATAGTGAGTACAACCAAAATCGGTTGCAACCAGAATTGGATGCAACTATACAACCAAAAATGGTTGCATGAAAGGAAATCATGAAAATTTCAACGCTAATTGATAAAGCTATCGAAGTGAGGGGTTCGCGTAAAGATGTAGCCGAGGGATTGAAACAAGACCCGCAAAGGCTTACGGACTGGAAAGCGGGACGGAGAAAACCTGATGCGAACGAAATCGCCTATTTAGCGGAGTGCGCAGGTTTGCCCGTGTTGGAAACGGTCGCAGAAGTACAGGCGGAGCTTAACGACCGCTACGCGAGTATCTGGAGAAAAGCACTGGAGGGATTGAAGTCCACAACGACCGGAAACGGTATTGTGGCGGAAGCTGTGAGATTCGAACTCACGGATGTCGCAAAACATCGCCGGTTTTCAAGACCGGTGCCTTAAACCGCTCGGCCAAGCTTCCAAAATGGTTTAATTCGACTCTATTCTAACTGAGCTAATTGAGTTGTATCCATGTTTCACAAGAAGTTATCGGTGTTATGTGCGTTATCGGTGCTGTTCCATGCGCCAACATTTGCGCAATCAGCAGCCCCTGCCTCGGCCTCGGTGGTCAAACCCAGCATGACGGTAACCACCGCACGGGTTGCCCAAGCCCATTTGCCGATGCGTTTAGCAGCCAACGGCAACATCGCTGCGTGGCAAGAAGCCAGTATCGGTGCGGAAATCAACGGTTTGCGGTTGGCCGAAGTGCGCGTAGGCGTGGGCGATGCCGTGCAACGCGGGCAGGTGCTTGCGGTATTTGCTCCTGAAAGCGTAGCAGCCGATGTAGCACAGGCGCGTGCTGCGGTGGCAGAAGCCCAAGCCCAAGCCGCCGATGCTGCCGCCAATGCCCAACGCGCCCGCGCCTTTGAAGAGAACGGAATGATGAGCAAACAGCAAATCAGCCTCCTCTTAACGGGTGAGCAAACCGCCAAAGCCCGTTTAGAAAGTGCCAAGGCGATGCTGGCAGTGCAGCAAATTCGCTTGAACCATACACAGGTGCTAGCGCCGGATGTCGGCATTATTTCGGCACGCACGGCGACGGTGGGCGCGGTGGTGGGGGCGGGAACGGAATTGTTTCGCTTGATTCGCCAATCGCGCTTGGAATGGCGTGGCGAAGTCATCGCCAGCGAACTCGGGCGTATCCGCACAGGAATGCCCGTCAAAATTACGGCGGCGAGCGGAACCCGCATCAACGGCAAAGTGCGGATGGTTGCGCCCACGGTGGATACGCAAACGCGCAATGCCTTGGTGTATGTTGATTTGCTCACCAGCCCCGCAACCTCCGCCACGGTGAAGGCGGGAATGTTTGCCCGAGGAGAGTTTGAATTGGGTTCGAGCAACGCATTGACCGTGCCGCAGCAAGCGGTCGTGGCGCGGGATGGGTTTAATTATGTTTTCTCCGTTCTTTCCAGTGGCGCGAACAACCGCGTGCGCCAGCAGCGCGTGGAAGTGGGTCGGCGGATGAACGAACAAGTCGAAATTCTGCGTGGACTGGAAGCCGATGCCGTAGTCGCCGTTGCCGGAGCCGGTTTTTTGAATGATGGCGATACCGTGCGCGTGAACAACAAAGGATCAGCGCCATGAATGTATCCGCTTGGTCGATTAAAAACCCCATCGCGGGGGTGATGCTGTTTGTGATGCTGACGTTCGCGGGTCTGTTGAGTTTCAATGCCATGAAGGTGCAGCAGTTCCCTGATTTGGATTTGCCCACGATTATGGTGGTGGCATCGCTTCCGGGTGCGACTCCGGCGCAAATGGAAACCGAAATCGCACGCAAGCTGGAAAACAGCATCGCCACGTTGGAAGGGCTGAAACACATCTACACCAAGGTGCAAGATGGTGGGCTGACGGTAACGGCGGAATTTCGCTTAGAAAAATCCGGTCAAGAGGCTTTGGACGATGTGCGTTCCGCTGTTTCCCGCGTGCGGGGCGATTTGCCTGCCGATTTGCGCGATCCGGTTATCACCAAAATCAACTTATCGGGGCAACCCGTGTTGGCGTTTACCGTAGGCGCAGTCGGTTCGGCGCAGATGGACGATGAGGCGTTAAGCTGGTTTGTCGATAACGCCGTTGCCAAGCGCTTGCTTTCTGTGCGCGGTGTGGGTGCGGTGACGCGCGTGGGCGGGGCGGATCGGCAAATTCAAGTCGCGTTAGACCCTGCCAAGTTGCAAGCTCTGGGTGCAACGGCTTCGGATGTCTCGCGCCAACTGCGCCAAGTGCAGCAAGATGTGGCGGGCGGACGGGCCGATGTGGGCGGCGGTGAGCAGCCCATGCGCACCCTCGCCGCTGTGCGCTCTGCCGATGAATTGGGCGGATTGGAATTGAGTTTGAGCGATGGTCGCCGCGTGCGCCTTGACCAACTCGCCACCATCCGCGACACGATTGCCGAGCCGCGTTCCGCCGCGCTGCTGAATGGCAAACCCGTCGTTGGGTTTGAAGTGGCGCGTAGCAAGGGTTCGAGTGAAGTGGAAGTCGGTGCGGCGGTGTACAAAGCCTTGGACGAAATCCGCGTTCAACACCCCGAAGTGCAAATCACCGAAGCCTTTAATTTTGTGCTGCCAGTAAAAGAAGAATACGACGGTTCCATGCACCTGTTGTACGAAGGCGCAGCCTTGGCGGTGTTGGTAGTGTGGTTGTTTTTGCGCGATTGGCGTGCTACGTTTGTTTCCGCCGTAGCCTTGCCTTTATCCGCGATTCCGGCGTTTATTGGGATGAATTATTTGGGCTTTTCCATCAACGTGATTACGCTCTTGGCGCTTTCGCTGGTTATCGGGATTTTGGTGGACGATGCGATTGTGGAGGTGGAAAACATTGTTCGCCATTTGCGCATGGGCAAAAATCCTTATGCCGCCGCGATGGAAGCCGCCGATGAAATCGGACTCGCCGTAATTGCCACCACCTTCACGCTGATTGCGGTGTTCCTACCCACCGCGTTTATGAGTGGGATTGCGGGTAAATTCTTCAAACAATTCGGCTGGACGGCGGCGTTGGCAGTGGCAGCATCGCTTTTGGTGGCGCGGGTGCTAACGCCCATGATGTCGGCATACCTTCTCAAACCCATCACCCAAGCCCACCACGAACCGCTCTGGATGGGCATTTATATGCGCTGGGCTTCGTGGTGCGTGCGGCATCGGTTTCTCACCATGTTGGGGGCGGGAGCATTTTTTATCGGCTCGTTGATGCTGATTCCGCTCTTGCCACAAGGCTTTATTCCGCCGGATGACAATTCCCAAACGCAGGTTTATCTGGAGTTGCAACCCGGCACGACCTTGGCACAAACCAAAGCAACGGCAGAAGATGCTCGCAAATTGGTAGCAAGCATCGCCCATGTACAAAGCGTTTACACGACTATTGGTGGTGGAACGGCAGGGGCTGACCCTTTCGCATTGCAAGGTGCGGCGGAAACACGCAAGGCAACGCTCACCATTTTGTTGGATGATCGTGGTACGCGCCCCGTGAAGCAAACCATTGAAAAGCAAATCCGCCAAGTGCTAGAACCGCTGGCGGGTGTGCGCAGCAAAGTGGGGTTAGGCGCATCGGGTGAAAAATACGTTTTGGTGCTGACCGGTGACGATCCCGCTACCCTGCAACGTGCGGCAGTGGAGGTAGAAAAAGGGATTCGCTCCCTATCGGGGCTGGGTAATGTGGGATCGACTGCCAGCCTTGTTCGCCCTGAAATCGCGGTGCGTCCGAATTTAGCGTGGGCTGCGGATAGAGGAGTTACCACCGCTGCCATTGGCGATACCCTGCGCATTGCCACGGTAGGCGATTTGGATGCCGCTTTGCCTAAATTGAATCTCAATCAACGCCAAATTCCGATTGTGGTGATGTTGGAAGCGTCTGCTCGGGCAGATTTGGATTTGCTGGGTCGCCTCACCGTGCCAAGTGTGAAAGGCCCTGTGTTGTTAAGCCAAGTCGCTACGCTGGAATTAGCCGGAGGCCCCGCAGTGATTGACCGTTACGACCGTTCGCGCAACATCACCTTTGAGGTCGAATTATCGGGAACTCCCTTGGGTGAAGTAACCGCAGCGGTACAAAATCTGGAAGCGATTAAAAATCTACCAGCAGGCGTGAAGGTGGTAGAAGTAGGTGATGCCGAGGTGATGGGCGAATTGTTTGCTAGCTTCGGTTTGGCGATGCTCACAGGTGTTTTGTGCATTTATATCGTGCTGGTGCTTTTGTTCAAAAGTTTCCTGCATCCGGTGACGATTTTGACGGCATTACCGCTTTCCTTGGGTGGTGCATTTGTGGGATTGTTGTTGGCACAAAAAAGTTTTTCTATGCCATCGCTGATTGGTTTGATTATGCTGATGGGCGTGGCAACGAAGAATTCGATTTTGTTGGTGGAATACGCGATTTTGGCGCGGCGTGAGCAAGGTTTAAGCCGTTTGGATGCGCTTTTGGATGCCTGCCATAAACGCGCCCGCCCCATCATCATGACCACGCTGGCAATGGCGGCGGGGATGTTGCCGATTGCCATTGGTTGGGGTGCTGCGGATACGAGTTTCCGTTCTCCGATGGCGATTGCGGTGATTGGCGGACTGATGACTTCCACCATTTTGAGCTTATTGGTGATTCCGGCGGTATTTACTTACATTGACGATATAGGGGAATGGATAAAAAGGCGATAAGTAAGTCTAAAAATGTGGAAAATCGCACACTATGACCGATATACCCCTACGTCCCCCCCCCCGTACTTACACTTTAAGCGACTTTGATTTTGTCCTACCCGAGGAACTGATTGCCCAGCATCCAGCGCCTCAGCGTAGTGGGTCGCGCCTGCTGGATGCGACCCAAGCGATACCAGCGCATCGCATTTTTCACGAACTACCATCCCTACTGCGGGCAGGAGATTTATTGGTATTTAACGATACCAAAGTCCTCAAAGCCCGTTTATTTGGCGAAAAAGCCACGGGCGGTAAAGTGGAATTGTTGGTAGAGCGCGTGCTGGGGGGTAACCAAGTTGCCGTGCATATGCGCGTCAGTAAAAAGCCCGAAGTCGGTGCCACGGTGAAATTGACTTGTGCCGCAGGGTTTGCTGACGGTTTGAGTGCCACCCTTTTAGGGCGTTGGCCGGATGCGCAAGATGGACCACTATTTCGTTTTGTGCTTTCCAATGATGCGGGGGACAATCCTTACACCTTGATGGAACGCCACGGGCACGTACCGCTTCCGCCCTACATCACCCACACCGATTCGGCAGAAGATGCGCAGCGCTACCAAACCGTGTTTGCGAAAAATTTGGGAGCAGTAGCTGCGCCTACCGCCGCTTTGCACTTTGATGAAGCCTTGTTAGCGCAGTTGGATGCAATAGGCGTGCAGCGGGCTTATGTTACGCTACACGTCGGGGCGGGAACTTTTCAACCCGTCAAAACCGAAAACCTGAGCGAACACCCAATGCACAGCGAATGGTATGACGTACCTGAATCGACGCAACAAGCCATTGCCGATTGCCACGCACGGGGTGGGCGCATTGTGGCTGTTGGAACAACCACCGTGCGGACACTGGAGTCATGGGCGTTAAGCGGGGTCGCACAAGGCGATACGCGTATCTTCATTACCCCCGGTTTTGCATTCAAACTCATTGATTTGCTGGTTACCAATTTTCATTTGCCCAAATCCAGTTTGATGATGTTGGTATCTGCTTTTGCAGGTTATGAACCGATGATGGAGGTGTACCGTGCTGCCATTGCAAGCGGCTATCGCTTCTTTAGCTATGGGGATGCCATGTTATTGGCACGGCATCAAAATGGAAGGCTTTAAGCGTCGATCTGCTTGGCGTATCGCGCTGGTGAGCGCCATTTTGGCATCGCTTGCCAGCCCCCTTGCATGGTGGTGGGCAAAAGCAGCAGCAGAAGAAACGATTGTGACCTTGGCAACGGATGAAGCTTATCATTTTTTGCGTCAATTTGAAACCCTCTCCCGCAATCCCTCCGATGTAGAAAAACTGCGGGCACAAGCAGCAGCCGATGCGATTGTGGGGGGATTGTTGGATGTGGTCGAAATCTATGACTCTGAAGGTCATCAATTAGCCAAGGCAATGACTACCAACGGCACGATGGTGGATTTGGAATTCCCCAGAAACCGCACCATCCGGCATAGCCAGCGAACCTATGAAAGCGTGAAATCCCCTTATTCCAAATTGTGGGTATTGCGTGTCTCTGTTCCGCAGCGGCAATCAATAAACGATCCACGCAGCCCAGTGATTGGCTATTTGGAGGGGATGCGGGTCATGCCCCCGTGGCAACAAGCGCAAATTTTGCACAATTCGTTGTTGATGGCATTGCTGGTAGGGTTGGCATCGTTGGTATGTGGTGCGATGTTGTATCCGGTGGTCGTTTTTTTGGTTGCCGACAATGCCCGCAAAACACATGAAGTATTGGAATCGCATATTGGCATGATGGAAGCACTAGGGCGCACGATTGCCAAACGCGATTCAGATACCGGATTGCACAATTACCGTGTGGCATGGATTGCGGCACGTATCGGCGAAGCATTGGGGCTTCATCCTATCGCCATGCAATCGTTGATTGTGGGCAGTTTTTTGCATGATGTAGGGAAAATCGCCATTCCCGATGCGATTTTGCTCAAACCCGGACGACTGACCGAAGAGGAAATGGACATCATGCGCACCCATGTGATCCAAGGAGAAAGCATTGTGGCGGATATTGGTTGGTTAGCGGGCGCGAATGCAGTGGTGGCGGGGCATCACGAAAAATGGAACGGATCGGGTTACCCACGCGGTTTGGTCGGCGAAGCAATTCCCATCACCGCCCGTATTTTTGCCGTAGCCGATGTATTTGATGCCCTATGCTCAGAGCGTCCATACAAAAAACCGATGGAATTTGATGCAGCAATGGCAATTTTGAAGCGCGATACGGGTAGCCATTTTGACCCCCACATCATGGCTATTTTTACCCCGATGGCCCATAGCCTGTACCAACGCCTAGCGAATGCCAATGAAAATGACATCCGTTTTCTCATGAAAGAAAGAGTCCGCGTGTATTTTGGGATGTGATTTTTGCGATGTAATATCTACCATGCTTGAATTTAATCTCCTTACCACCGACCCCACCAGCCATGCCCGCCGAGGCACGCTCACGCTGAACCACGGCATCGTACAAACCCCGATTTTTATGCCCGTAGGTACTTACGGCACGGTCAAGGGTGTAATGCCACGCAGCCTTGAAGAAATGGGCGCACAAATCATTTTGGGAAACACTTTTCATTTGTGGATGCGCCCCGGGCTGGATGTGATGCAAAGCTTTGGCGGACTCCACGCTTTTGAAAAATGGAATAAACCCATTCTCACCGATTCGGGCGGTTTTCAGGTTTGGAGCTTGGGGGCGATGCGCAAAATCAGCGAAGAAGGCGTGAAATTTGCCAGCCCCGTGAATGGCGACAAATTATTTCTTACCCCCGAAGTCAGTATGCAGATTCAAACGATTCTGAATAGCGACATCGTGATGCAGTTTGATGAATGCACGCCTTACGATACCAAAGGGCATATCACCACCGAAGCCGAAGCACGTACTTCGATGGAACTGAGTTTGCGTTGGGCAAAGCGCTGCCAAGCAGAATTCACGAAGCTGCAAAATCCGAACGCGCTCTTTGGCATTGTGCAAGGTGGAATGTTTGAAAATCTGCGCCAAGAATCGCTCGAACAACTGGTGGATAGGGATTTCCCCGGCTACGCCGTAGGCGGCGTGAGTGTGGGCGAACCCAAGGATGAAATGTTGCGCATCATGGCGCACACGCCGCACCGTCTGCCAGCCCACAAACCGCGCTATCTAATGGGCGTAGGAACACCGGAAGATTTGGTGCAAGGCGTAGCAGAGGGTGTGGATATGTTCGATTGCGTAATGCCCACCCGCAACGCCCGCAATGGCACGATTTTCACCCGCTATGGCGATTTGAAACTGCGCAATGCACGCCACAAACACGATCCGCAGCCTCTGGATACCAGTTGCACCTGCCATGCGTGTGCGGGGGAATCCGGCGTATCGTGGGATAACGGCGGGCGCGATGGTTTCAGCCGTGCGTATTTGCACCACCTTGACCGCTGCGGCGAAATGCTCGGGCCCATGCTGACCACCATCCACAATCTGCATTACTACCTGAATTTAATGCGTGAAATCCGCGAAGCATTGGATGCTGGCACGTTTTCTGCTTTTCGGTTGGAATTCAAGTCCAATAGGGCGCGTGGATGCTAATATCTCGTATCTCTTATCTCTCCGTTTATCTTTAACTTCTTTAACTTCTTTAACTTCTTTAACTTCTTTAGTTTTTTAATTTCTTTATTTTTCAGGCAATAACGAGGAAACACCATGAAAGTTAGCGACATTCTGCGCATTAAGGGCAACACCCTCTATACCGCAGCCCCGAGCGACCCATTGATCAAGGCATTGACGCTCATGGCTGATCGTGATATTGGTTCTTTGGTCGTCATTGAGCATGGCGATTTAGTGGGGATGATCACCGTGCGTGAATTAACCCAAGCCATCGTCAAAATGGGGGGGGATGTTACCCAAACTTCGGTGCGTGCAGCTATGGATGATTGCCCCGTGACGTGTACGATGGCAACCGATATGGATGAAGTCCGCCGCATCATGCTGGATCGCCACGCCCGCTATATGCCCGTAATGGATGCGGGAATGCTCATGGGGGTTATCAGTTTCCATGATGTGGCTCGCGCGGTGGTGGATAGCCAAAACTTTGAAAACAAAATGCTCAAAGCCTATATCCACGATTGGCCCCAAGGTACGGATACGCACGAAGGTCCTAAACTGTGATGGTCTGGGTGCTATGAGCGGAAATACATTCGGAACCCTCTTCACCGTAACGAATTTTGGCGAATCCCACGGCGCAGCCATTGGCTGTATCGTGGATGGCTGCCCCCCCGGAATGGCACTGTGCGAGGCAGATATTCAAGGTGATTTGGATCGCCGCCGCCCCGGTACATCCAAATTCGTGACCCAGCGCAATGAGCCGGATGCCGTCAAAATCCTCAGTGGTGTTTACGAAGGCAAAACCACCGGAACGCCCATCGCGCTGTTGATTGAAAACACCGATCAGCGCAGCAAAGATTACGGCAATATCTTGGAAACCTTTCGCCCGGGTCATGCCGATTACACCTACTACCAAAAGTACGGTCGGCGTGATCCGCGTGGTGGTGGACGTTCTAGCGCACGCCTTACTGCGCCGATGGTGGCAGCGGGTGCGGTGGCTAAAAAATGGCTGAAAGAAAAATTTCGTACCGAATTTCACGCCTGTATGACCCAAATCGGCGAACTACCGATTGGCTTTGAAAGCTGGGATCATGTGCCGAATAATCCCTTTTTCGCGCCCATTGCCGATGTCCGCACATTGGAAGAATACATGGAAGCACTGCGCAAATCCCATGATTCGTGTGGAGCCAAAATCCGCGTTACAGCGACCAACGTACCGGTAGGGCTGGGCGAACCGCTATTCGACAAAATGGATGCGGATATTGCCTACGCCATGATGGGTATCAACGCGGTGAAGGGCGTGGAAATTGGCGCGGGTTTTGCCAGTGTCGCGCAGCGCGGTAGCGTGCATGGCGATTCGCTAACCCCCACTGGCTTTGCTAGCAACAACGCGGGCGGTGTGCTGGGCGGGATTACGACCGGGCAGGATTTGGAGGTGAGCATCGCCATCAAACCCACTAGCTCGATTCTTACGCCGCGCGATTCGGTGGATATTCATGGCAATGCCATTCAAGTCGTGACCAAAGGGCGGCATGACCCTTGTGTGGGCATCCGCGCCGCCCCGATTGCCGAGGCGATGTTGGCACTGGTCGTCATAGATCACGCGCTACGCCACCGTGCGCAGAATGCCGATGTCCCGTCTCATTCTGTTTTCTCTCATTAGACTTTTTTATTCTCTATGTCCGATACCAATAACACCCCTTCCAACACATCAACTGCTCCTGCTCCCGCTTCCGCTGCACCCCAAAATGAGCAACTTTCAGCGGCTGAATGGATGATTCAAGAACTGCACCGCCGTGTGCAGCAAGGTTTGCCCAGTGCTCCTCCGCTCTCGCCCGCACCAGAGAAAAATTAAAACCTCGGTAAATCGGGATGCTTGATTTTCCCGCCCCGTACCAACATCTTGCCGTATTCGGCACAGCGGTGCAGGGTCGGGATGACTTTCCCGGGATTCAATAACCCTTTTTCATCGAATGCGGTTTTAATCGCCATCATTTGGGCATTTTCCTCGTCACTGAATTGCGTACACATACTGTTCAGCTTTTCAATGCCCACGCCGTGCTCACCGGTTACCGTACCGCCCATTGCCACGCTGGTTTCTAAAATCTCTGCCCCAAACAATTCACACCGACGCAACTGGTCAGGGTCGTTTGCATCAAACAAAATCAACGGGTGCAAATTACCATCACCTGCATGGAAGACATTGGAACAGCGCAGATGGTACTTTTTCTCCATTTCCGCAATCGCAATCAAAATGTCCGCCAGACGTTTGCGCGGGATGGTTGAATCCATACACATATAGTCGGGGCTGATTCTGCCGCTGGCGGGGAAGGCATTTTTGCGTCCGCTCCAAAACCGCATCCGCTCGGCTTCGCTTTGGCTTACTGCAATTTTGGTAGCACCCGATGTAGTCAGGACGTGCGTCATACGCGCAATCTCTTCTTCAACCTCTTCGGGCGTGCCATCGCTTTCGCACAGCAAAATGGCTTCGGCGTTCAGGTCGTACCCTGCTTGCACAAAATCTTCGACGGCAGCGGTCATGGGTTTATCCATCATTTCCAATCCGGCGGGAATGATGCCAGCGGCAATCACGGCAGCCACGGCATCACCGGCTTTGCGCAAATCGTCAAAACTCGCCATGATGCAGCGTGCCAGTTGCGGCTTGGGTATGAGTTTGACCGTGACTTCGGTAATCACCGCCAGCATCCCCTCACTGCCGATCACCAAACTCAATAAATCGTAACCCAGAGTGTCGAGCGCCTCGCTGCCGAAGGTGATCGCCTCGCCTTCCATCGTGAAGCCGCGTACCTTCAGCACATTGTGCAGGGTCAAACCGTACTTCAAACAATGCACACCACCCGAATTTTCTGCCACATTGCCGCCAATGGTGCAGGCGATTTGGCTACTGGGATCGGGGGCGTAGTACAAACCCAGATGCGCGGCTGCTTCACTAATCGCCAAATTGCGCACACCACATTGCACCACCGCCGTGCGACTGCGTTGGTCGATTTTGACAATTTGATTGAACCGCGCGAGTGATAGCGTAACACCCTCGGCGTGCGGCATCGCTCCCCCCGATAGTCCCGTACCAGCCCCGCGAGCGACGACCGGAACATTCAGCGCGTAACAGGTTTTTAAGAGGGCGCTGACTTGTTCTTCGGTTTCCGGCAAGACCACCAGCAGCGGACGCTGGCGATATGCTGTCAGTGCATCGCATTCGTAAGGCGTAGTATCCTCATCGGTCCACAGCATAGAATCCGCAGGCAAATGTGGTCTAAGCGCTTGTAGAATGCGCGTTTGCTGCTCTTTTTTTGATAGTAAACTCATTTTTGGATAGTCCTTTTATGTCTCTTATGTTCAATCGCCTCAGCGTTTTATCGCAGTATCTTATCCCCAAGCAAGCATTGACTGCGCTCGCTGGACGGTTGGCACGTTCGCAAGCGGGCGGGCTGACTACATCGGTGATTCAATGGTTTGTCAAACGTTACCGCGTCAACATGGCAGAAGCGGCTAATCCCGATATGGCCAGCTACGCCACGTTTAACGATTTTTTCACCCGCGCCCTGAAATCCGGTGTGCGTCCATTGCGCAAAGCACCGTGGGTGTGTCCTGTTGATGGGGCGATTAGCCAAATCGGAGCCATCCAAAAAGCCCAACTTTTTCAAGCCAAAGGACATTCGTATTCAACCACGGCATTGGTCGGCGGCGATGCAGCGTTGGCGGCGCAGTTTGACGATGGACATTTCGCCACAATTTATTTAAGCCCGCGCGATTACCACCGCATCCATATGCCCTGCGACGGAATACTGCGGCGGATGATTTACGTTCCGGGCGATTTATTTTCGGTGAACCCCACCACCGCACGCGGCGTGCCGAACTTGTTTGCCCGCAATGAACGGGTGGTGTGCGTGTTCGATACCCCGCATGGCGAAATGGTGCTGGTGCTGGTCGGAGCCACGATTGTTGGCAGCATGGCAACCGTGTGGCACGGTGTGGTGAATCCGCCGCGCACGGGGCGGTTGTGGGAAAAAATCTATGCGGGCAAAGATGCCATCACCCTGCGCCAAGGCGATGAAATGGGACGCTTCTTACTAGGTTCGACCGTGGTGATGTTGTTTCCACCCTCTGCCAAACTCGCATTCAACCCTGAATGGAAAGAGGCATTGCCTGTGCAAATGGGCACAATCATGGGCACAATGATCGGAACACGCTAACATCAGACTATGCGATTGCTTCGGTGCTTTTTATGGGGTTCGGTTTTGCTGCGCTTGCTTATCGGCGCGGCATGGGCGATGCCAACCTTACCCGTACCGATGCCGATGTCCGTACCGATGTCGGTATCCAAAGCAATGCCCTGCCATGCAATGGAAATGGGAACGGAAACGGGAACGGAGACCGAAGAACCTGATCACACCAATGTCTCATCGTGCAGTGTGCTCTGCCATATTTGCTGCATGGGGTTTGCCGATGCTTTGGTGATGCGGTATATCCCAACCCCCATTCCCCGCCATGTTCTGCCTATTCACCATGCGCAAGAGGTAGCACGCTGGCAACATACTCCCGATTTGCGTCCGCCGATTTGAACTTCTGACAATCCGATTGCAATGGCTTTGCTACTAATTTAGTAGCTATCAACGCACGCTAACCGTGTGCTACAGCCATTTTTATTGATTTTTTCGAGTTTTTTAAGGTTCAAATTATGGCAAATTCAACATCATCTCCTTCTCCTGCTGCGCCTTCTTTTCAAACGCAGCACGCGAGTATGTTGCTCAAGTATTCGGGGATTAGTTTTATCTCTGGTGCGGTGAATCACGGTTTTTTTAGCGGAGAGCGTTCATTGTGGACGGCAGCGATTGGTATCGTGCTCTTTGTACTGGGTGCATGGTGGGAACACCATTTGACCAGCGGCACGGCAGAAACGCCCAAAACGCTGCTGCAAACCCTGTTGTGGGGCACGCTGTTGTCGATTGGATTGGGGTTTTTTACCGGCGGTTTGCAGCATTTTCCTGATTCACCCGCTCGCAGTGCATGGGTGGTTCCGGTAGGATTTTTCGTTTCCATCATCGCACTGGCGGTGAGCGGTGGTTTTAATTGGCAACGCGGAACGTGGATTTACGTCCTCAGCATCGGTGCATTAACGGGTGTATCCAGCTATGCCGCATGGCAATGGCTGGAAACGAATCCGCAAGTGGCAGGTGGGCATCATCATGAAACACCGGCAACATCCCATGAAGCCCCCACATCGTTACCTCTGGTCGTACAAACCATCACCCGTAGCGTGACCATTCGCATGGACGATCTCATGCGTTTCACCCCCAACACCCTAGCTGTACAAGCAGGTGAAACGATTCGTTTTACGGTTCATAACGATGGTGCTATCCCCCATGAAATGGTAATCGGCAATAGCCAAGAGATTGCCACCCACGACCATAGCAAACATCAACACGGTACGGTCGCCGCATTGCGAGTGGAAGCCGGTAAAGCAGGAGAGATGGTTGTGACATTCCCCCAAGCAGCCGATTTGGAAATGGCGTGCCTTATCCCGGGGCATTCGGAGGCGGGGATGCGAGGAAAAATCGAAGTGGGAACGAATCCCGTAGTGCCAGCAAGCCCCGCGCCTGCTGCACACAATCACGCCGATCACAAGCATTAGTGCGGAATCATTAACGTGGAATAAAACCCAAATTTTCTTGGATACGGGGGTGCTCGGAAACGGGTAAGTCGGGGTTTTGCAGCAACTGTTGCCACAACATCTCGGCTTGCATGGTGTGACCCGTATAAAACGCTGCCAGTGCCAATTCATCGTAACGCACCCACGCATAGGCGGTGGCATCGACAAATAAACGGTCGTTAGAAAACGGTATCGACAGCGCGGATTGGGCAACAAGGTACGCCAAATTCCAATCTTGTTGCCCGCGCAGATAGCGTGCCAACATCACCAGCGGTTCAACCCGTGTGGGGCGGGCGGAATAGGCGCGTAGGTAATGCGCGACTACCGTGTCCTTGGCATCGCCCATAAACTCCGAAAGACGGGCGATTTGGTAGAGCGCATACCAAACCTCTTCATCCCATCCGCCCATGATGGAACGCCGTTCGTAATGGGCACGAGCCAAAGCGTATTGACCGCAATCGCGCCAACTTTGTGCCAGATAAAACGCATAGCGGGCATTGTTCGGTTCATGGCGCAAGGCTTCTTCGAGTACCGCCGCATCTTTTTGAAACTTGAGTGGGTCGCGTGAACGAGCACCTTCAGAACGCACATCCAACCACAGCCCCTCCAAACGCGGTTGTGGCACGGTTTGTCCGGCTTCGAGGTATTCGTGCAGCACCCCTTCCCAGCGCCAAGGCAGGCGGGTGGAGATGAGGCTCACGCGGTCGTAGCGCAATTCGTTAAAACGGGTTTCTAGCGAATACGCTGCTTCGGTTAAGGAGGGGAAACGAAAATCAGGCGATGCACCAAGGGTTTCATCCGCATCAATAAAAAGCAAATAATCAAATTTTTTATCGGATTTTTGCTGTGCCAAATGCAAGGCTTCGGTGCGATTGTGACCAAAATTTTTCCACGGTCGGTGGTGCAACTCGCCGGAAATGCCCGCTAATGCGCGGTGAATGCGGGCGGGCGTATCGTCTAACGAACCCGTATCCACAATCACCCACGTATCAATAAAAGGACGAACGGATGCAAGGCAGCGTTCAATCACCGCCGACTCATCCCGCACAATCATGTTCAGGCAAATGGGCATACGGCTTCACGCCCTTACAGCATTACAGCATTACAGCATTACGGGGCTACTTGTACCCAAGTTGAATTGGTACAAACCGACAAAAATTTGGCTGCTGATGGGGCATTATTGAAATACAGCGTGCCATCGGTACAAGTGGCTGGTGGCGAGGTTCCTACGATCACCCCCGGCCCTGTTGCACCCGTAGGGCCTTGCAAACCTTGCTGACCTTGCGGTCCTTGTACACCAATAGGTCCTGCGGGACCTAGGGCTCCCGTCGGTCCCATAGGGCCAATGCCACCCGGAGAGCCATTTAAACCGGGCGCACCGGGTGGTCCTGCGGGACCAACCGAACCCGTTGGTCCCACGGCTGTGCTAGCGGCTCCGGTCGGGCCTGCTATCCCTTGTGCTCCCGTAGGACCTGTCGGACCGGTTGGTCCTACAGCGGTACTAGCCGCTCCAGTGTCACCTTTGATACCAATCGCACCCTGTGCACCCGTTGGTCCTGTTGGACCTACGGCGGTGCTGGCGGCTCCCGTCGGCCCTGCCACTCCTGCGGGCCCTGTGACTCCGGTGGGCCCAGTGGCTCCCGTAGCTCCCGTTGCCCCGGATGTTCCATTCGTCCCCACTGTTCCCGTGATATTTTGTCCTACACTGGTATCGTTGATTTTTTCAATCATCCAACTTTGTGCTGCGGCATCCTGCATACGCAAGGTGATGTCAAAATAATTCACCATACCATCGGCACTGCGGGCGGCTACGGCAACTAAAAGAATCGTTTTATCGGTGGTGTTGTACGTCGCTGGGATATTGGCAATAGCAGTTGCTGGCGCGGCGTTCATTAACTGGAATACCGTGCCAGCTCGCAACATCGAACTGCGTCCCGTCATTTGAACTTGAAACGCACCCAGTCCGGGGATATTCAATGCTGGAATGGTTAAAACATTGTCCTGCACCGTATAAATTGCCGATGCTTGAACCGAAGGGGTTATCAAAAGAGCCGATAACGCCAATGCAGCCGCATTTTTAGAGAATTGGGAGCGAAGCGACATAGTGAATGAAAAATAATTGAAGGGGCTGCGTTAAGGAGTTATGCCATTGTTGGCACAAATTACATACGTTAAACCGTTAGGCGCAGCATTTTGAATGCTGGGTAAAGCAGCATTGGAGGCACTTGCACCCCCCAAATAGGCAACCAGCGCAGGATAGGTATTGCTGGTGATAACACTACCATCCGCTTTCACATGACTGGAGGGGAATTTGGTTCCCGCCATCAACATCACGCTACCCAAGACACAGGAGGGAAGATTGGCGGTGTTCGTTCCTTGCATTACGGTATTGGTGTTCGTGCCAAAAATACCCGATACCCCCGTTCCCGCCGGGCCTGTAGGTCCTGTAGGTCCCATTGCACCCGTGTCGCCTTTAGGTCCTGCGGAGCCGCTGACCCCACCAGAGCTTGTACCGCCTTGGGCATTGTTGATGATCGTTTGACTCATAACGGTATCTTCGATGCTATCCACAATCCAGCTTTGACCCGCAGAATCTTGCATACGGAGCTTGACATCAAAATAATTGATGAGTCCATCGGCACTGCGGACGGCAACCGCAACCAAGAAAATGGTTTTATTGCTGGTGTTGTAATTGGCTGGAACACTATCTGCTGTGGTGACCGGCATCGCACTCACAAATTGAAATACCGTCCCCACACGCAACAACGCACTACGGGCAGTGAATTGCGCTTGGAATGTTCCATTCCCGGGAAAGTTGATAGAAGGAACCACCAACGTTCCACTTTGCGCTGTGTAAAGCGCACCCGCTTGTGCAGTAGCGGTGGCAGTAGAAAAAAGCGTCGCTAATACCAAAGCAGCCGCACTGAATAATTGGGGGCGGGTCATCGGATTCGTCATATTTTTCATATTGTTCATATTATTCATATTGTTCATACAGTTCCTTTCGTCATTGCGTTATTGCGGATTCTATTCACCAAACCAGCGGTAGAACTATCAACCCCCGTCACATCGCCATTCAACAAGCGCTTTTCTACTTCTTTTGCCAAAATTTTGCCCAACTCTACGCCCCATTGGTCGAAGCTGTTGATGCCCCATATACTGCCGCTGACAAACACGCGGTGCTCTTGCAAGGCAATCAATGCACCGAGACTGGCAGGGGTTAAATCATCCAGCAACAAAAACGTGCTGGGGCGATTCCCCGGGAAATGGCGATGTCCACCCGCATCTTCCTTGCCCAGCATCAATGCCTGTGCCTGTGCCAGTACATTCGCCAGCAACAGGGTGTGATGCCCTGCCAGATCGTGCCGCGCTTGTTTGACTGCCACGAATTCGACCGGAATCACCTCCGTTCCTTGGTGCAGCATTTGAAAAAAGGCGTGTTGCCCATTCGTCCCGGGTTCGCCCCAAAGCGTAGGCGAGGTGGCGTAGGGCAATGCCTCGCCTTGGGTATTCACGCGCTTGCCATTGCTTTCCATCTCTAATTGCTGCAAAT